>NZ_PJND01000015.1 GCF_002846575.1 Flavobacterium lindanitolerans | reverse complement strand
TCCCTTGAACCTGTGGAGGTGGTCATCACCGATACGGAAGTCATCCTGAAAAGCATCTACTTCGAGTTCGACAGGAGCAACATCACCCAGCAGGGGGCCGCGGAACTGGACAAGCTCGTGAACGTGATGGAGAAATACCCTGACATGGTGATCTACGTGAAGTCGCATACGGACGGTAAGGGAAGTGCGGCCTACAACCTGAGGCTTTCGGAGCAGAGGGCCCAGTCTACGGTACAGTACCTTGTGTCGAAGGGCATCGGTAAGGAGCGTGTTTCGGGCAAGGGCTTCGGGAGCACGGAGCCGAAGGTGGACTGCAGGGCAAATTGCACGGAAGAGGAGGATGCGCAGAACAGGCGTTCGGAATTTAAGATTATAAAGAGATAAGACATAGTTCTTACTGATTAAAGAATACATCTCTGACAGCCGACCTTAAAAAAGGTCGGCTGTTGCTTTTTAACCTTTTTAGTTTAACCCGCTATATGATTTTTATTTTATTCCAGTTCAGCCTTGATTATAGAAACCCCTTGTTATTTGGGCTGATTAATGTATCTAATTTCAAATCTAAAAATTATCTGATTTGTGGCCTTTAAAATATAGTTAAGATTATCAACCCTTTTTAGAATATTAAAGATTATTAGATAAAATATTTTGGATGTTTAAAATGTTTTAAAACACGATATTGATAATTCCTAACACTTAATAGCTAATAATAACAGTTGTTATATTTTTATATGTATTAATTGCTAAAAGTGAAAAAAATATATTAAAATTAAGAGAGGTTTATGAAAATATCCAAACCTCTAATATAAAATCTAATAGAAATGGGTTTGTTTTATTTTAAGGTTTAAGTTTCTGGTATTTAAATATTTACGATATTATTTAGCCTTTCAAATTTCGGTAAATAGTAAAGACATTATTAAGAAAAGGTTAACATTAGTCCTTATTTTTATGACGAAACACTAACTGAAAAAAATGTAATGACTTATGAGAAAAGAATTATTATTTGCTTCGATAATAGGCCGGCTCTTGCCAATTAGCTTTTATCGATTCTCAACAATTCTTGACAGACTGATACATAAATGTGTCAGGAAAAGAATTGTCATCCCCATGTTTTTGCTTTTCATTTCCATCGGAGCCCACGCCCAAATGGCTTTAGAAACATTTGAAAGTGGCATACCCCCAACATGGGCATCCTTTAGAAACAACGTAGGAACTTTGAACTGGGGAATTTCTCCTGATAGTTACAGAGGAACCGGTGCGGCCTTTCTGAATCCAAGTGCAGAAAACATTGGTGCCGGAAATACCGCACAGTATTTCCTGGCAACGCCTACGGTTCCGATTCCTCAGAACGGGGAAATCCGCTTTTATTCAAAACAGGCAACTAATGCCAATAATGGGGCCATCTACCAAATCAGGCTGTCTACAGCAGGACAGTCAGACCCGGCCGGATATACCGTAATATTGAAATCCTGGACAGAAGCAGACCTTAATGTGGGTTCGCAGACGGCCTATGAAGAAAAGATAATTCCTATCCCTGCAAACATTCCTGTTGGGCTAAATGTAAATATTGCATTTGTGGTCATCAATACCCAAACCGGTGCGTCGCCAAGCGGAGATGCGTGGTTTTTGGACAACATCAGGGTTATGGAATCCTGCCAGAAAGTAAATGAGGCAGATTTTTCAGCAAACAATATCACGTCAAGTGGTGCCAACCTAGCCTGGACGCATCCAACAGCATTAAATTTTGAAATTCAGGTTGTAACGCAAGGAACAGCACCGGGAGCTACGGGCATCAGCGTACAGAACTCTTATCCTGTTGGCTCTCTTGATGAAGATACTGCTTATGACGTATATATCAAAACGGTATGTGATGCCGATACGGCGAGTGAATGGGCAGGGCCCTTTCCATTCAGGACAAAGAAAGTTGGATTGTCATGTGATTCGCCAATTGTGATTCCTTTTAGCACGGCAACTTATAGCTATTCAAGCAACCTTAACCTTTTTGCAGACAACCCGACGAGTTATACGACTCAGGGAACAGGATGTCTTCCGGCATCGGTTACAGACAACTACCTTAATGGAGGGAAAGCTTTTTTTTCTTATACACCAACACAAACCGGACTGGTCAATATAAAACAAATGACCCTCCCTTTTTCAGCGGGTTCCGGATGTTTCGGAAATGGAATTAGTGGTGTATTCGTTTATGATAGCTGTAGCAATGTCGGTGTGAACTGCCTTGCAGGTTTACAAACAGAAGATCCTGATGAGCCTGCTTATATTAATAATTTATATGTAGAGGCCGGACACACTTATATTATTGTGATTTCAACCACATTTGATTCTGAGGCAAGCGTCTGTTTCAATTTTGAATTGACCTTTTCTACTTGTGCGCCACCGGCTACTTTTACTTGGACTAACCTTACCACGGATAGCGTTACGTTCTCCTGGGATAACGTGGCCAATCTGGCAAGCTCATGGGAATATGTAGTACAACCTGCGGATGCAGGTGCTCCAACAGGTTCAGGAACGGCTACCAATACTAATGTCGGAAACCTTATCAATACAGGATTAGCAGCCGGTCAATCTTATGACCTGTATGTACGTTCTGTATGTGGAGGTGTACCGGGTAATTGGAGTCTGCCTTACCGATTTGCAACCCAATGTATATTTAATACTCCCTATAGCGATTCATTTGATGGAATTACATCTAATCCTGTTCCATGCTGGATTCCAATTGACATTAATAACGATGGTAACAAATGGGGTGCAGGATATGAAAATTTAGGAATAAGAATATGGAACGCTCAGACCGCAAATGATGATATGATAGTTTCACCTATCATTAATTTGGGAACGACTCCTAAAAGGCTTAAATTCAAATACAGTACTTCAGGAGGTTCGGTACGTTTTTCAGTTGTACTGTCTACTACAGGAATTACGGCAGCTGATTTTACCACAATATTATTGCCTTCAGAGTTGATTGATACAAATGATGAGGGACTGGAAAAAATTATTAACATACCTACATCCATAACAGGGAATGTAAACTTTGCATTTTATATACACCCTGAGGCTGGTGAAACGGCATTCTTATTTAATATAGATAATGTTATAGTAGAAGACAAACCAGAATGTTCGGATCCGCTTGCACTTACAGCGAACAATATTACGACATCTACCGCAGACCTTTCCTGGACAGCAGGTGATATCGAATCGCAATGGCAGATTGTAGTGCAGCGCAAGGATACAGGTATCCCGACAGGAAGTGGAACGCTGATAAATACGCCTCAGTTTACGGCAGATGAGCTAACACACGCTACCCAATACGAATATTATGTAAGAGCTTACTGCTCATCCACACAACAGAGCAACTGGGTAGGACCATTCTATTTTACAACGGTTTGTGGTGTTTTTGATACGCCTTTCCATGAGAATTTCGATACTGCAGATATCAATAACCACAGATCATGTTGGGAAATTGTTGATGCTAATGGAGATAATGCTAATTGGCGTCTGGATAATACATGGGCGGCAATCCAAGGAAATGCTTTTTGGGGAACACCAAGTTATGACGACTGGTTGATTTCTCCGGCTATCAATGTAGTAGGTACTAAAGCCTTGAAGTTTAAGTACAGGGCAGCTTTAAGTCCGATGTTCCCAAATCCTAGATATGGGATGGAAGTACTGATGTCTACTACAGATAGGAATCCGGCAAGCTTCAGCGTTATCATGCCGCTAATGAATTTTACGAATACCGATTTTATAGAAAAAACGATTTATATCAATGCCAACGGACCGGTTTATATTGCCTTTAGGGTACCGCCATCTTTTTCGACAACGGGAGGTACATCCGTTTTAAATCTTGATGACGTGAAGGTTGAAGATGCTCCGGCATGTCCGGCACCATCTGATCTGAGTGCATCTAATGTTACGCAAACTTCGGCCGTACTGTCCTGGACCAAAGGACACCAGGAAACCCAATGGCAGGTCGTGGTACAGAATGCAGGTTCGGGAATCCCTACTGGAAATGGTCAGCTGACAAGCACCAATACGGCTTATACTACAGGGACAACGCTACAACCAAACACACAGTACGAATATTATGTAAGGGCCTATTGCAGTGCTTCAGAACAGAGTGAGTGGGTTGGACCTTTTACATTTACCACATTATGTAATGTCTTTACGACACCTTTTATTGAGACATTCAACCCTGGATCGGTATCAGAAGAATGCTGGCGGGTAGTGAACGGCAATGCCGATACTTTTGCATGGAACCTGCATAATACACTAAACCCATACGAAGGGGAGCATGCGGCAATGATATTTACGGGTTCTAACGGTAATAACGACGACTGGTTGATTTCACCAACCATAACCGTAAGGCCTGGCCAGCGCCTGCGCTACTACTACAGGGTACTTTGGGGTGATGATTTCAAGGAAGATCTTACAGTAAAATTGTCTACAAACGGAAATGAACTTAGTCAATTCACAACTATATTATATGATGTCAGTTATGAAAGCGTACCGCCTTTGAACAATTCGGAATGGAAGGAAAAAGTAATCAACCTTCCCGCAGGAGTTACCGGCAATATTAACATTGCATGGCATATTCCCCAAAAAGCTCCAAATCCTTGGAATTATAGAGGACAATTATTGGTGATTGACAAGGTAGTCATTGAAGACACACCGGTATGTCCTGCTCCTAACAATTTAGTAGTAAGTAATATTACTGATACCGGAGCTAAAATTTCATGGGATGCAAACGGAACAGAAACTTCATGGGACGTTTACGTACAGCCGGCAGAACTGCCTGCTCCTGTTGGAGATGGCGATGCGCAATACCTGCACAATACGACAACGAATCCATACACCGTGACAGGCCTTACGCCTGCCATACGATACGAATACTATGTAAGAGCTGTATGTAGCGCTTCACAAGACAGCGAATGGGTAGGGCCATTTGAATTCACTACGAGATGCAGTTTTGAAAACCTTTGTGAATATACGATTACTTTAATTACGGGCAATTCAGGAGTGCCGGGAGGAATAAATCTGGTGCAGAATGGAGTTATAGTCCAGACTATGGAATTCCCATCCGCGCCATGGGGCGAAATTCCTGCTCCGTTAGATTTTACGGTATTCTTATGTACTGGAGTAGAATTCTCGTTAGTAAACGTAGGCGGTAATGCATGGCAGTTTACCGAAGCCCAGATACAAGTCAAGGATGCTTCAGGAAATGTGGTATGGACAGGAGGCATAGGACTATCTGACTCAAGAATTTATACGGGAGTAGCAACATGCGGAACTATTACTTGTCCGCAACCAACCAACTTAACGGTAAACTCTACGGGAGTACTTTCCTGGACGGCAGGTGGCAGTGAAACCCAATGGGAAGTAGCCGTACAGCCAATGGATAACAATACCTTGCCACAGTCCGGAACACTGGTAACCACTAATTCCTATACGCCCCAGGCTTCTGATTTTGCAGATTTGAAAGCAGGAACTTATGAATTCTTTGTAAGGGCTGTCTGTGGCACGAATAACACCAGCTACTGGTCGGGCCCTCACAAATTTGTAAGAAATGATGATGCTTCTAAGGCAGTCGTTATCCCTGTAAATACAGGTGCTGATTGCGAGCAGTCGGCTACCAAAGCAAGCTTTATCGGAAGTACTGCTTCAACCGAAGCTATGGCCTGTACAGGAGTTAACAATGGAGACATCTGGTTTGAATTTGTTGCCGCTTCAAAAGTACACGTATTGGAATTGGGTAACTTCTCTGCAAAAGGAAGGTACCAGCAAGGCTATACACCAGATGTGGTGGCACCAAAAATTACCCTGACACTATACAAAGTCAATGGAACATCTTTAGAACAGCTAGCCTGTAACTATAACAATGCCATCGTAATGTCGTATAGGGCTGAAGTAGAACCGGGAGCTACCTATAAGGTAAGGATGACCCTGAACGATACGGCACCTAATATCTGTACATTCGATGTGTGTATAACCACGCCACAGGATCTTTGTGCCCTGGATATAGTGAACGGCAGTTTTGAAAGACCGGAAGCAGATTTTGGATTGGGTAACTTCTATCCGCAGAATATAGTTCCGGGTTGGAGAACCAATGCCATAGAAGACACGACATCATCGCTTTACGACGAATTTTTCTTTGGTAATGCGACAGGAATAGACGGCTACATGCCATACGATGGTGGACAGGTTATTCAGGTTCTTCAACCTGATATAGAGGGGCCTACTACACTTGATAATGTAAGAGGAACCTACCAGGATCTTGACAGTTCAGAGATCACGCAGTTTAAATACAGTTATGCACATGCGTCAAGAAGTGGTATTGCTTTAGAATTGTTAGCTGGACCTCCTTCAGGACCGTTCGTATTGCTTGAACAGCATCCTGGCACTCTTATATGGAATTTTTATGAAGGAACCTATAACGTGCCAGCTGGACAGAATGTTACCCGATTTGTATTCAGAGCAAAAGACCATGCCGGAGGCAATCTTTTGGATGCGGTGTCTATTACAGCCAATGTAGATATACAAACGGAACCTCGTACACTTCAATGTCAGGAGCGATCAATTACGGTAACAGCTGAAGGTGTTGGAACATGGGTGGCTGACGAAAACAACCCGGCACAAACGGTTATTGAAAATCCAAATAACAAATCAACTGCGATTTCAGGATTTGGCGCATCAGGTAATTATACATTCAAGTGGAAAACAAGATATTGTGAGAAAACAATAACATTCGTTTACAATGGTCTTGACGATGTGCCAACGGTTGTTACTCCGGTAGAGTACTGCCTGAATGCAGTAGCACAGCCGTTGACTGCAACACCATCCGGAAGCTACTCATTAAAATGGTATACAGAGGAAACAGGAGGTACAGGGAGTTCAACAGCTCCAACTCCGGCAACAAATACTTTAGGATCAACAACATATTATGTTAGTCATGTCGATGTAAACGGCTGTGAAGGACCAAGAGCAGCAATAACGGTAACTATTAATCCAAGAAACCAGGCTGTGGTAGGTTTCCAATACAACGGGACAAGTTTCTGTAAGTTAGGAGCAAATCCGATAATCACAAAAAATCCGGGCTTTACCACAGGAGGAACTTTTGAGGTAACACCAAACGGACTTGGAATTAATACAACAACAGGAGAAATTAATTTAAGCACTAGTACAGCAGGAACTTATACTGTGAAGTATAGTATAGGAACTGTTGGATGTACCGACGGGGGTGAACATACCGCGACTATCACGGTCAATGCAGGCACGACGCCAACGGTTGGCTTCACCTACGACACGCCGGTCTGCCAGAACGAAGCGAACCTGTTGCCGAACCTTGCCGCAGGCTTTACCCCTAGAGGCCGCTTCGGCGCGCCTGCCGGATTGTCCATTAATACGGCCACGGGAGAGATTTCCGTTTCGCAGAGCACCCCTGGCACCTACCTTGTGACCTACGAGCTGGACGGGAACACTGCAACGTGCAGCCTTGGCGGCAGCGGCAGCTTCACGGTAACGGTTTCCGAAGGGCCCGAGGTTTCCATCGCCAGGGAGTGCACGGGGCAGACGCTGTGGCTGAAGGCCACGCAGGGATTGGGCAGCTATACCTGGACAGACGGCAGCGGGGCCACGGTAGGCAGCACCGCAGACCTTAACATCGACGACTACGTTTCCGAGCATCCCGGCACGCCATTCCCTATGGATTTTAC
>NZ_PJND01000014.1 GCF_002846575.1 Flavobacterium lindanitolerans | reverse complement strand
TTTGGCTACGTTTAATTGCCTTACTTTCGTTGTCTTTCATAATAAAGTCGATTTGGTGTCAACTTATTTCAGGATGGGACAGACTTAACAAAAAAAGCCCCGCTAATGCGAGGCTTTTTTTTTATTTGTTAATCCTTCTATTTAGTTAGGAGAAAAAGTTTTGTCAATACCGTGAATAATTCCATTGCTTTGGATAGCATCTGTGAACACCAGTTTTGCCTTATTTCCTTTAGCATCTGTCAAATAGATAATACTGTTTTCAAGAGTAATGATAAGAATATCACCATCAGCCGTTTTGATTTCACCTCTTCCTTTACTCATTCGAATTAATTTCCCGAAATCTGAAGCATACCACTTACCCGGAATCATATAGTAAGCCGCAATATCTTTAGTACGGTGAATATTTTTTGGATCGGTCATGAATTCTAAATTTTCTGAAGACCTGCTGATGACATCATTGCTAGGTGCCAAAATGGTATAAGGTCCTTCTTCGCGCAGCATTTGCTCAAACTCTGCAGCTTTAAAAACCTTTGCTAAAGAAGAATAATTCTGCGAAGCCGTAAGGTTATCGATAATATTTTTAGTTGCGTCAAACTTTGGGTTAACGACATTCATATTTGCCCTTTTTTGGTTCTTTTGGGCAAATGATGCAACGCTTAACAATAATGCAAAAAGAATAATTGCCAGATTTTTATTAGTCTTCATAGTTAGTTTTTAAAAATACATTGGTAATAGGGAACAGAATTCCTTTATTTTAGGATTTCAAATGTAAACAAAATTTTAATATTATCATTTAAAATAATTAAAAAAGCCCCACATTTCCGTGAGGCTTTTGTATTAAAATCAGTCAGGATTAGTTCCCTCCTTTTTCCATTTTAGCTTTCAATTCAGCAAGAATATCATTGTTATCTCCTAAAGTAGATGCAGTAGCATTACTTGAAGACATTGTAGTATTCTCAGAAGCAGCTTTCACGTTTTTCTCTTCTTCTTCACGGAAGATAGCAGTGTGAGAAGCAACTACTCTTTTGAATTCTTTGTTGAACTCGATCACTTTGAAATCAGCTGTTTCACCTTTTTTCAATTTCTTACCGTCCTCTTTTTCAAGGTGACGGGTTGGGATGAAAGCAACGATATCATCACCGAATTCTACAGTAGCTCCTTTGTCAACGATTTCAGAGATTTCTCCAGTGTGGATAGTTCCAACAGCGAATGAATCTTCGTATTTATCCCAAGGGTTAGCAGTAGTCTGTTTGTGACCTAAAGATAATTTACGTCCTTCAACATCCAACTCTAATACTACTACGTCAAGTTTTTCACCAACGCTTACGAATTCAGATGGGTGCTTGATTTTCTTAGTCCAGGAAAGATCAGAAATGTAGATTAATCCATCGATTCCTTCTTCCAATTCTACGAAAACACCAAAATTTGTAAAGTTTCTAACGATACCTGTGTGTTTAGAACCTACAGGGTATTTAGCAGTGATATCAGTCCATGGATCTTGAGTCAATTGCTTGATACCAAGAGACATCTTACGATCTTCTCTATCCAAAGTCAAGATAACAGCTTCAACTTCGTCACCAACTTTTACGAAATCCTGAGCACTTCTCAAGTGAGTTGACCAAGACATTTCAGAAACGTGGATTAGGCCTTCAACACCTTCAGCAACTTCGATGAAAGCACCGTAGTCAGCGATAACTACAACTTTACCTTTCACTTTGTCACCTACTTTCAGGTTAGCATCAAGTGCATCCCATGGGTGAGCGTTTAATTGTTTCAAACCAAGTTGGATTCTTGTTTTCTCATCATCGAAATCAAGGATAACAACGTTTAGTTTTTGGTCTAATTCAAGAACTTCGCTTGGGTGGTTGATTCTTGACCAAGAAAGGTCAGTAATGTGGATCAATCCGTCAACACCTCCAAGGTCAATGAACACACCATAAGAAGTAATGTTTTTAACAACACCTTCTAATACTTGTCCTTTTTCTAATTGACCGATAATTTCTTTTTTCTGTACTTCGATATCAGCTTCGATAAGCGCTTTATGAGAAACAACAACGTTTTTGAACTCATGGTTGATTTTCACAACTTTGAATTCCATCATTTTGTTTACATACTGATCGTAATCTCTGATTGGCTTCACGTCGATTTGAGAACCTGGCAAGAAAGCCTCGATTCCGAATACGTCAACGATCATACCACCTTTAGTTCTGCATTTAACGAAACCGTTAACGATTTCACCTGTTTCATTAGCTGCAATAACTCTATCCCAAGCTTTGATAGTACGAGCTTTTCTGTGAGAAAGAACCAACTGACCTGTTTTGTCCTCACGAACGTCAATTAATACTTCTACTTTGTCTCCTACTTTTAAGTTTGGATTGTAACGGAATTCGTTTAAAGAAATAACACCTTCAGATTTAGCGTTGATATCAACGATAGCATCTCTGTCAGTGATTCTAACTACAACACCTTCAACTACTTCTTCCTGATCTGTAGAGATAAAAGTTTTTTCAACTAACTCTTCGAATTCTTTCAGGTTTTTTTCGTCAACAGCATCAATACCTTCTTGGAAGTTGTGCCAGTTAAAGTTCTCTAAAAATTCCGCTTGTGCTTTTGTTTGTTCAGACATTTGTTCTGATAAAAATTTGTATCCTATGTTTTCTCGAGTTTCTTGATGCAATAGAAAACACAGAAGTGTTTTACATAAATAGTTGATACCTAAAGGAAACTCTTCTTCGCCAAAAGGTGCGCAAAATTAATAAATATTTTTTAATCTACCAAATAATTCCAGAATGAAGCTTTTATCCTAAATGTTTATAAATCAAAACCTAAGAAGAATGGCTATTATTTAACTCCCAAAACATCCAATAACAAAAAAGAGCCTCAATCTGAAGCTCTTTTAGTTTTTTAATGTGATATATTTTCAACATCTTCCGGCTTGTGTTTGTGTTTGAACATTACCGCGAAGGCAATGGAAATTATCAACGCATACAGGGCAAAAGAAAGCCATATACTATGCCAGTCTTTAGTTTCTCCGTGAGTAAAATATTTATCAATAGCATAACCGCTGATAACACTTCCCAAATACGCCCCTACACCATTCGTCATCATCATAAACAATCCTTGTGCGCTGGCACGAATTTTAGAATCGGTTGTTGTTTCAACAAATAAGGAACCTGATATATTAAAGAAATCAAACGCCATTCCGTATACGATACAGGAAAGAATAATCATCCATAAACCTTGTACCGGATCGCCATAAGCGAAAAGCCCAAAACGAAGTACCCATGCTATCATGGAGAACAGCATTACCTGTTTGATTCCGAAACGTTTCAAAAAGAAAGGAATCGCCAGAATGAACAAGGTCTCAGAAACCTGCGAAATCGACATGATTATTGTTGAATATTCAACTACAAATGAATCTTTGTATTCCGGAATCTTGGCGAAATCATTTAAAAAGGCATCGCCATACATATTGGTAAGCTGCAAAGCGCCTCCCAAAAACATAGAAAATATAAAAAACAACGCCATTTTATAGGAACTGAACAGTTTGAAAGCATTCAATCCTAATTGCTCCACAAAACTTGCATCTTCTGCAATTGATTTTTGTGGTGGACATTTTGGCAAGGTAAACGAATAGATACCCAGCAAAATAGCTACAAAAGCGGCAATATAAAACTGGTTAGCATAAATAGGATTACCTGATACGGAAGACATCGCATTACCTACACTCAATCCTAAATCCTTAAAGATATTAGGTGGCGTTGGCGAACTGAAAATATTCGTAATCCACATGGCTACGATAAAACCTATAGTTCCCCAAACACGAATTGGTGGAAAAACCTTTACTACATCATATTTATTGTTCTTTAATATAGTATAGGCTATGGAATTGGAAAGCGAAATGGTTGGCATATAGCAAATCATTGCTCCAAAAATAACGTAGAATAAAATGGAAGGATCATTAACTTCAGGGACATATAAAAGGATAAGACCATATAATATGTGGAGGATTCCGTAAAGCTTTTCAGCATTGAGCCATTTATCGGCTATAATTCCGGTCAATGCCGGCATAAATAAAGAAGAAAGGCCTAATGTTGAAAATATAGCGCCAAATTCAGCACCTGTCCAGCCTTTTGCATTAAAACAATATGTTCCAATCGTGATAAGCCAGGCTCCCCAAACAAAAAACTGGAGAAAGCTCATCAAAGTTAACCTAAATTTTATTCCCATAAATAAGTTTGTATGTTGAAAAAATAACAGCCTGTAAATCTACTATTAAAAATGAGATAAACAAAAAATTACAACGTTTTAGCTACAGTATTTACCAATCCTAAAACTTTGTCAAACTGTTCCTGTATAGAAAGGTGCGAATTATCTATTTCAATAGCATCATCCGCTTTTGTTAAAGGTGAGTCTTCCCTGTGAGTATCAATATAATCGCGTTCCTGAACGTTTTTAAGCACTTCCTCATATGTCACTTCCTGTCCTTTTTGAAGCAATTCCTCATAACGCCTTCTTGCTCTGGTTTCAGGACTTGCCGTCATAAACAGCTTTAATTCGGCATCTGTAAAGACAACGGTTCCTATATCTCTTCCGTCCATTACAATACCTTTGTTTTTTCCCATATTTTGCTGTTGTTCGACAAGCTTGGCACGAACTTCCGAGATTTCGGCAATCCGGCTCACAAAATTGGATACTTCAAGTGTCCTGATCTCGGCTTCAACATTTTTTTCATTGAGAAAAATCTCGGCATAACCCAAATCGGGATTAAAAAGAAACTGAAGACTGATTTTAGGAAGTCTTTCTATCAATGCTTTTTTGTCAAAATGGGTATCCGAAATAAAGTCATGCTGCATGGCATATAATGTCACAGCGCGATACATGGCTCCCGTATCGACATAGATATAGCCTAAGTATTTGGCCAATTGTTTTGCCAGCGTACTTTTTCCCGTAGACGAAAAGCCATCAATGGCAATAGTAATTTTTTTATCCAAAATAATTTATTGAAGGTTAATCATTAATCCGAAAAGGCTCGTACTGGCTGCAGCGGTATATCTGGAATAGGAATAATCAAATCTGATTTTATTGAATCGCAAACCAAAACCGGCTGAAAGTCCTGAAAAATTACGTTGTTCTACAATACGCAATTCTTCCGCTCTTCTAAAATTATATCCTAAACGAATGGAAAAACTTTTTTCAGGAAAAAGTTCAGCTCCTACTATAACGTGTCTTAAAGCATTATTTAAAAAACCGACTTTTTCTTCCTTACTTCCACCATCTAATGAGCCTTCTGCCCTGTTTGGATTGGAAAAAGCGATATTCCATTGCTGGAGATTTTCGAAAGTCAGGTGCCAGCGGATTGGCACATTTTCTAATTCCTGAGAAATTCCGGCTACAATTTCCATCGGCAATTTTTCATTCGTATCCTGATAGGGTTTTATCTGGACACCCACATTGCGTATTGCCAGTCCAATATTGATATCATTATAATCATCTACATATAAGGCTCCCAGGTCCATAGCCGCACCAAAAGAATTGTAACTTTCCAGGGTTGAGGATATTAATTTCAGGTTGGCTCCTATAAAAATGTCGGTCCAGGGAACATTATAGGCATATCCTAAAGAAAGTGCAATTTCGCTTCCTGTAAAATCAGCCGTTTTTTGTCCGTTTTCGTCATATCCTTCAAAATTGCCATAATTGACATAATTTACGCCGGCATGGAAAGTCTGGACATGGCGGTCATAGGTATAGGCATAGGCTGCCGTTCCATAGGTTACTTCTCCGAAATAGCTGCCATAATTTACGGAAAGATGATTATCCATTTCCGGATTGATGGTTGCAGGGTTAAAGAATCCCTGATTGACATCATAGTCATAAATCGTTACGGCCTTTCCTCCTAATGCTGCCTGTCTTGGCGAAGTCATCAAATTTAGAAACTGATAAACATATTTACCGCCAATCTGGCTGAAACCTTCAGCACAAAACAGCAATAAAAAAACAATAAACAGTTTCTTAAACATCTAGGGATTTTCCTTATTTTTCTGAATATATAACGCAGATGCGAAGATATTATTTTTTAAGGCAAAAGATAAAACAGAAAAGGCAAAAGTTGAAAATTAATTCACTTTTGCCTTTATAATATAAGCTATGCGTTTCTAAAGATTATAACGCTTTTGCATTTTTAGCTTTCTGGTCTGTTATGGCTATTGCCAGAACCTCGCTCATCTCCTTCACATAATGGAAAGTCAGTCCTTCCAAATATTCAGGTTTGATTTCATCAATATCGCGCTTGTTTTCATGGCAAAGAATAATTTCCTTAATATTTGCCCTTTTGGCAGCCAATATTTTTTCTTTAATTCCTCCCACCGGCAATACTCTTCCACGAAGTGTTATTTCTCCGGTCATAGCAAGGCTTTTCTTTACTCTTCTTTGTACAAAAGAAGATACCAAAGAAGTTAACATGGCAACTCCGGCGCTTGGTCCGTCTTTTGGAGTAGCTCCTTCAGGAACGTGAATGTGTACGTTGTAATTCGAAATCACATCGGGTCCTATTCCTAGTCGTTCGGCATTGGACTTGATGTATTCCAAAGCAATCGTAGCCGATTCTTTCATTACCGTTCCTAAATTCCCTGTCATGGTCAAACTTCCTTTTCCTTTTGATAAAATCGATTCTATAAAAAGGATATCTCCACCAACACTTGTCCAGGCTAATCCGGTAACCACACCTGCCACCTCATTATTTTCATACTTATCGCGTTCCATTCTGGCCGCACCAAGAACTTTTACAATATCTTCGTCTGTAACTTTTACATTATACTCTTCTTCCATTGCAATAGATTTGGCCGTATTTCGGACCATTTTGGCAATTTGTTTTTCCAAACCTCTTACACCGGATTCTCTTGTATAGCCTACTACAATCTTTTCCAACTGTTTCTTTCCGATGGATAAATCTTTAGTAGTCAGTCCGTGCTCTTTCAATTGTTTTGGAAGCAAATGCTGTTTGGCAATTTCTACCTTTTCTTCAATGGTATAGCCTGTCATGTTGATTACTTCCATCCTATCTCTTAAAGCAGGCTGGATTGCAGACATATTGTTAGATGTAGCTATAAACATAACACGGGAAAGGTCAAATCCCATTTCCAGGAAGTTATCATAGAAATCTGAATTTTGTTCCGGATCCAGAACTTCCAGCAAGGCAGAAGACGGGTCACCATTATTACCGCTGGAAAGCTTATCTATCTCATCCAGTACAAAAACAGGATTTGCCGTTTTTGCCTTTTTTAGACTCTGGATAATTCTTCCGGGCATGGCTCCGATATATGTTTTTCTGTGGCCTCGAATTTCAGCTTCATCGCGCAGGCCTCCCAGAGAAATCCTTACATATTCCCTGCCTAATGCTTCGGCAACGGATTTTCCAATCGAGGTCTTACCTACACCAGGAGGCCCATATAAACAAAGGATTGGAGATTTCATATCATTTCTGAGCTTTAAGACCGCAAGATGTTCAATCATTCTTTTCTTCACATCTTCCAATCCAAAATGATCCCTGTCTAATATTTTTTGTGCTCTTTTCAGGTCAAAATTATCTTTAGAAAATTCATTCCATGGCAGTTCAAGATAGAGCTCAAGGTAATTTCTTTGTATACCGAAATCCGGAGATTGCGGATTCATACGCTGCATTTTTGAAAGTTCTTTTTCGAAATGGGTTTTCGTTTTTTCGTTCCATTTCTTCTTTAGTCCTTTCTGACGCATTTCTTCGATTTCTTCCTCCTGAGAAACGCCACCCAATTCTTCCTGAATAGTTTTCATCTGCTGATGAAGGAAATATTCACGCTGCTGTTGGTCCAGGTCAAAGCGAACTTTAGACTGTATATCGTTCTTCAATTCCAGTTTCTGCAACTCGACATTCATATAACGAAGTGTCGACAAGGCTCTTTCTTTCAAGTCGTTAATTATCAACAAATCTTGTTTCTCTTTAACCGAAAGATTCATATTGGAAGAAACAAAATTGATCAGGAACGACTTGCTTTCAATGTTTTTGATAGCGAAAGTAGCTTCCGTAGGAATGTTTGGACTCTCTTTAATAATCTGGATAGCCAAATCTTTTACCGATTCGATAATAGTCGCAAATTCAGCATCATCATTATCAGGACGCTTTTCAGGAACCTCTTTGATTGTAGCTTTCAAATAAGGCTGTTCAGAAGTGACAGCATCAATTTCAAAACGTTTTTTACCTTGAAGAATTACAGTTACGTTTCCATCAGGCATTTTTAAAACACGCAGAATTCTGGCTACGGTTCCTATTTTATTGATATCTTCCGGTGACGGATCTTCATCTTCCTCATTGATTTGAGAAACCACTCCAATAACCTTACCTCCGGCATTGGCATCATTAATTAATTTAATGGATTTATCACGTCCGGCTGTAATTGGAATTACAACACCCGGAAATAGCACGGTATTTCGTAATGGCAGAATCGGAAGGTCGTCCGGAAGCTGCTCATTGTTCATTTCTTCTTCGTCTTCAGGAGTTAAAAGAGGGATTAATTCTGAATCGTTGTCGAATTCTTGGAGTGACAGATTGTCAAGTGTGATTATTTTTTGATTTGGCATACTATATTTAAGTCATTTTGTCATTAAACATTTTTAGAGACAGTTTTACTTTGCACCCGTAAAAACAATATCTCTTTGAAAACCAATAGAGTACTATAACGAAGATACTATTGGCTTTTATATAAAATCAATCTTTATGCCATAAAAAAACCCGAATTTTCATCCGGGTTTTTTATTAGGTGTTACAAATTATTCTATTGTGTAAGGAACATTAGTAAAAACTCCATTTGTTAATTGTTTTGGTGTTCCACCAGGTTCCCCTGTATTTGCATCAATCATATATACCTTACAATTAAATGTTCCGGAAATCTTTTTGTTTACTGCATCATTTGCTGTTATCGTTACATTACCTATAACGACATCATCATCTAAAGTTAGACTATAGTATGAACCTAATGGATTCATAGCATTTGGATGATATGAAATGGCAGCTCCATTTCCAGGTAAATCGTATGAAGATCTATTTAATTCCGTAACATCTATCTTCACCATTTTTAAATTTGTATTTCCAGAAATACTATATGTAATCCAAGGCTGACCAGTTTCCGGATTTATAATTGGCGCATGTGTAATAGGATCAACTGGCATTTGTTTTACTGCAACTACATTGTTTGCTACAAAATCAACTCCGTCAATTTTTACTCGAAAACTTCCTCCTGTTGTACCCCCAGGTGTACCTCCAGTACTTGTTCCTACAGAAATTGGTCCAATCCAGGAACTAACTTCGCTTTCTGAACAGTTGGAACGTACATAAAAATGGTAGGTGTTTGTGGAAACCAGACCTGTGATAGTGACATTGGTAACATCAGAAAAAACAGATGTACCTTCTCCAATAGCAAATCCGGTTGGGCCATATTGTACTTCCCATGAAGTTGCCTCTGAACTTGCTACCCAGCTTAGGTTTACATTAGTACCTCCGATAAAATTACTGGCCTGAAAAGATGTTGGCGCCACACATGACGGTTGTGGATTAGGGTCAATTGCACTGTCTAATGGCTCATTATCACAGGATGTAAAATTAAAAGCTGTGAAAATCAGCACAAAAGCAGTTAAAAATTTTAATTTATTCATTCTATTTTTGTTAGGTTGGGTTAATTAGGTTTCCAAATATATATTTTTTATTTGAAACGCATAAAATATATTTTTATTCTTTCGGTACTGACTTTGGCACCCTAAAAAGTAAAAGAACTCCAACGATAAAAAAGACAGCCAGGAAAACGATAGAATTCCTCATGGAGCCCGTAATCTGGTCAATCAGACCATAAACACACATTCCTATTACAATACCTATTTTTTCAGCTACATCGTAAAAACTAAAAAATGAAGTGGTGTCTTCCGTTTTTGGAAGAAACTTAGAATAGGTAGAACGTGACAGCGCCTGAATTCCTCCCATCACAAGACCTACAAAACAGGCTGTTACATAAAAGTGAATCGGTTCCGTCACAAAATAAGCGCAAACACAGATTACTACCCAGATTGAGTTGATAACAATTAGTGTTTTTATGTTTCCGAATTTATTAGATAGTTTTGCCGTCACTATAGCGCCAAGTACCGCTACTAATTGAATAACCAAAATACTAATAATCAAACCTTTGGTTTTTTCTTCCGTATCTGCCCAATTAATTTCCTGCTCTCCAAAATAAGTAGCCACCAGCATTACCGTTTGAACTGCCATACTGTAAACAAAAAAAGCAGCCAGATATCGTGATAATGATAAGTGTTTCAGCAGTTCATTTTTTACTTTCTTTAATTCCCTGAAACCACTCAAAAGGATGTCTTTTGTAATTTTGTCTGCGTTCTTATTCCCTTTTGGAAGATAATAAAAAGCATATTGGCTAAACAACAGCCACCAAACACCTGTGAGGGCGAAAGAAACTTTCATCATCTCAAGTGCCTCCACACCTTCTTTGCTTAAAATCAGGTACAGGCAAATGAGTAATAATATGACACTGCCAATATATCCCATAGAGTACCCTCTTGCACTTAATCCGTCCTGCTGTTCTGTAAAAGCTATATCCGGCAAATAGGAATTATAAAAAACCAAACTTCCCCAAAAACCTATAAGCCCAAAGAAGAAACAAGTTATACCAAAATAGATATTATCAACCGTAAACCAATACATTCCAATGCAGGAGCTGGCTCCCAAAAAGCAGAAAAATTGCAGGAATCTTTTTTTATTACCTACAAAATCTGCTATTCCTGAAAGAAAGGGAGAAATAAAAGCTACCACCAGAAATGCGAAAGCGGTAACAAAACTTATTAGTGCGGTTGCCTTGAAATCATATCCTAAAAACTGTACATCGGGAGTTTCCTTTGGGAAAAGAAATCCAAAATACAGAGGAAAAATAGCAGAAGATATAACCAGAGGATACACTGAATTTGCCCAATCATAAAATGCCCAGGCATTCATTAATTTCTTACTTCCCTTAGGTAAAGTTGTTTGCATAAGTTTGTTTTTTAGGTATAAAAAAAGCTGTCCGTTAGAACAGCTTCGAAGATATTATTTTTTTATCTAATCCAGATTATCTTTTATTTAAATGTCACACCGTATTTTGCAGCTTCAGCTTTTGCCTGAGGAATCAACGCTTTAAGGTTCGCGATTCTTGTCGTATTAGACGGGTGCGTACTCATAAATTCCGGTGGTGCATTGCCTCCTGAATTTGCCGCCATTCTTTCCCAGAAAGCAACCGACTGTTCCGGATTGTAACCCGCTATCGCCATTAAGGTCAGCCCTACTTTGTCTGCTTCGCTTTCATGGCTTCGGCTAAACGGTAGGGTTACGCCATATTGTGTACCCACTCCATAGGCCTGCATTGCAATTTTCTGAATAGATTCGCTTTGGTTTCCTACGGCAGCTCCAACACCAACACTCCCTAACTGCTGTAATACATCGGCACTCATTCTTTGTTGTCCGTGATTTAGCAAGGCGTGCGCTACTTCGTGTCCCATAACGACTGCCATACCTGTTTCATCTTTTGTAATAGGAAGAATTCCTGTATAAAAAACAATCTTTCCGCCAGGCATACACCAGGCATTCACTTCTTTACTTTCTACCAGCTTATATTCCCATTGGTAATCTTTTAAATAACCTTTATAACCATTGGCATTCAGGTATTTTTCGGCAGCATTTTTAATTTTTGTTCCTACGGTTACCACTCGCTGTGCGTCCGCAGTTCCGGTCACCACTTTATTTTCCTTTAAAAAAGTACTATACTGCTGAAAAGCTGACGGTAAAATCTGCGAATCAGGAACCAGTGCCAATGTGCTTTTTCCGGTAAACGGATTGGTCGCACAAGAATAAACAATACCAAATATTGCAATCGGTATTAACAGATATCTTCTTTTCATGAGAACTATTTTGATTGGTTATTACTCAAATTTACTAATTTACTTTGATACTTAATTTCTACGAAATCTTTATTTATTGTTAAAATATTAACAATCTCCATGCCAGGCTTCATTATTTGAAACGGCTAAACCAAATATCAAAGCAACCTGTTGATTTAGAAATGATTCTATTTATAGGTTTTGAACATGGAAATATCTTTTATATTTAATTTATGATTCCTAAATTTAATATATTTTAACTTGCATAAAAATTGGAGTATGTCTGAAAAACCAAAAACGCACCAGCAGTCACTCAAAATACCGAAACCCATCCTGATAACCGCCAAAATAACCGAAGCAATTTCGCCAAAACTGGCTATGAAATTTGCAGCTAAACTTTTTACTTCGCCTATTAAGCACAAACTCCCAAAACGAGAAATTGGGATGGATAAGAATTCACTTCAGCAAAACGTATTCATTCAAAACTTAGGTAAAGAAATTGTCGTATATAATTATGGTAGCAGTGATAAAAAAATATTGCTTGTTCATGGTTGGTCTGGCAGAGGTACCCAATTGGTTAAAATTGCTGATGAAATGCTAAAATTAGGGTATTCGACCCTAAGTTTTGATGCACCGGCACATGGAAAATCTTCTGGTAAAACCAGTAATATGGCTGAATTTATCGTCAGTATTCTGGAATTAGAAAAAAAATTCGGACCATTTGAATATGCTATAGGCCATTCATTGGGAGGTATGTCAATTTTAAATGCTATAAAAAGAGGATTAAATGTAAAAAAAGCGGTGATTATTGGAAGTGGCGATATTGTGGAAGATATTATGGATGATTTTATTGAGAAATTGGGAATGAATATTGCTATCAGTAAAAAAATGAAAGCCAGTTTTGAAAAGAAAATCAAGGAACCTATGGATAATTTTTCAGCCTACAGGGCCGCAAAGGAAGTAACCATTCCTGTATTGGTTATCCATGATAAAGAGGATGAAGACGTTCCTGTTAAAGCAGCCTACCATATCCGGGAAAACTTAAAAGACGGCGAATTAGTCATAACAGAAGGTCTTGGTCACCGAAAAATATTGGGTGATACTAAAGTCATTAAAAAAATTATAGAATTTCTAAATTAAAAATTATGAGACACTATATTGTATTGCTGGTTTCGATTTTTGCTTTTGTGTCCTGTCATAGCCAGGAAAAAAAGGAAATTTCAAAAAGAGAAACACCAAAACAAATCCAAAAAACCGATGCGGAATGGAAAAAAGAACTGACACCGGAACAATATGAAGTGCTTCGAAAAAAAGGAACCGAAAGAGCTTTTACCGGAGAATATTACAATCATTTCGAAAAAGGCAATTATGTTTGCGCAGCATGCGGAAATGTTCTTTTTACTTCAAATGCCAAATTTCATTCTGATTGCGGTTGGCCTTCTTTCGATCAGGCCATTAAAGGTTCTGTAATCTATAAGGAAGATACCAGTTTTGGAATGGTCAGAACGGAAGTCATGTGTGCTAAATGTGGCGGACATTTGGGTCATGTCTTTGATGATGGACCGGCTCAAACCACAGGAAAACGTTTCTGTACTAATTCTGTTTCTATAAAGTTTGTACCTGCTAAAAAATAATGCTATGAAATATCCAGTAAACAAAACCGAAGAAGAATGGAAAAATGAATTGGGTTCCGAACGTTATAAAATTTTACGCCAAAAAGGAACCGAATTTCCCCATTCCGGAAAATACAACCTGTTTTTTGAAAAGGGAACCTATTGCTGCGGTGCTTGTGGAGAGCCATTATTCGAAAGCAGTTCTAAATTTGATTCCCACTGCGGATGGCCTTCTTTTGATGAAGCATTGCCTGGAAAAATAGAATATGTTAAGGATACTTCACACGGTATGCTGCGTACTGAAATTCTATGTGCAAACTGTGGTGGTCATTTAGGCCATGTTTTTGATGACGGTCCAACAGAAACGGGACAACGCTATTGTGTCAATTCTTTATCTGTAGACTTTAAAGAAAAGTAATATGGATCTATTTAATGAGCAGACAGATTGGGCAACAGCCCTAAAACCATTAATTGCTAAATATAAAAACAAACAACATCCGTTAGAGTATAAAAACTTATATCAGTTGTTGGTTATGGTTGTTTTATCTGCACAGGACAGCGATGCACATATCAATAAAATTGCTCCCAATTTGTTCCAGGCGTTCCCAAATATGAAATCTCTGGCTCAGGCGGATGAGAAATCCTTACTTCCTTATATTGAAGAAGTTCGCTTTCATGGTAATAAAATCAAATGGCTTCTTGAAATTGCTGAGAGTATAAAACAGGATAAAAATATTCCTGTGACTATGAAGGAATTGACTGCCCTGAAAGGTATTGGAAGAAAATCTGCCAATGTCATCATGAGAGAAGCAGGAGTTCCGGCTGAAGGTATAATGGCCGATTTGCATGTGGTGAGAGTAGCTCCCCGATTAGGAATTGCAAAGGGAAAGGATGCTGACAAAATTGAGAAGGAAATGATGGAAGTATTGCCAAAATCAATGTGGTCAGAAGTTGGAATGGCAATATCATTCTTAGGCAGAGAAACCTGCAGGCCGTCCAATCCAAAACACAGTGAATGCCTAATGAACTCTGTATGTGAATTTTATAAAAACAAAAAATCCGGTAATTAAACCGGATTTTATTGTAATATTTTAATTAACTCACCATTTGCTGTAAACAGGGCGGTAATGGAAGCATTGTCTTTTTTTAAGACCAGTTTATACTCTCCATCAGCAGCAACACCAGCCTCAACTATTTGGTAATCACCATATTTTGCCTTTATATTGATAAGGGCCTCTTTCTTAACTTCTTCCGGAGCTATCTTTTTATATTCCTTTTCCTGTATAAATGAATCATTTTTCAGGGCTTTTATACTTTCAAAAGAAGCAAACAAACCTAAACTCAGGAACAACATCGATAAATAAAGCAACTTTTTCATAGCATTGAATTTTATGTTACCATATAAAGTTACCTTATTCCCAATTGGGGTAAAAGAATTTTAGAAAAACTTTATCATTCCTATATTTTAGTTTTCCCCAAAACAAAAAAGGGTTCCCAATCGGGAACCCTTTTCAAAGGAAGGCGGCGACATACTCTCCCACAGGATTGCAGTACCATCTGCGCAGGCGGGCTTAACTTCTCTGTTCGGAATG
>NZ_PJND01000013.1 GCF_002846575.1 Flavobacterium lindanitolerans | reverse complement strand
AGCCCGCCTGCGCAGATGGTACTGCAATCCTGTGGGAGAGTATGTCGCCGCCTTCCTTTGAAAAGGGTTCCCGATAGGGAACCCTTTTTTGTTTTGTAGAGTTTGCTTAAAAACGTTTCTTTGTAATTATGGATAAGCAGAAACTTTTGATTATTGGTATGGTATTTCCAGAACCAAATTCTTCAGCAGCAGGAAGAAGGATGCTGCAGTTAATACAACTTTTTAAAGAAGCAGCGTACGATATTACTTTTGCCAGTCCTGCACAAGACAGCGAACACGAATTTAATTTAGGATTGTTAGCCATTCAAAAGACCAAAATCAGCCTGAATGACGAAAGCTTTGATACTTTTGTCCAAAATTTAAAACCCGATATTGTCTTATTTGACCGATTTGTAATTGAAGAACAGTTTGGATGGAGAGTTTCTAAATATTGTCCCGAAGCTATAAAAATTCTGGATACAGAGGACCTTCACTTTCTTCGCTTGGCGAGGCAGGATGCTTTTAAAAAGAAGAAAGAATTTACTATTTCCGATTTATTTTCTGATACTGCAAAAAGAGAGATTGCCAGTATTTTGCGCTGTGATATATCTTTAATCATTTCTGATTTTGAAATGAAACTCCTTGTCGATGAGTTTAAAATTGATTCTTCCTTATTGTTTTATCTTCCTATTTTTGCCGATTCTAATTTAGATTTTGTTCCTTTAGAAGAACGAAAAGATTTTGTTTTTATTGGTAATTTCCTTCATGGGCCCAATTGGGATGCTGTACAATATTTAAAGAGTGCTGTCTGGCCTTTGATTCATAAACGGCTTCCGGATGCTAAAATGTTGATTTACGGTGCTTATCCGTCACAAAAGGTTTTGGAATTAAATCAGCCAAAATCGAATTTTCATATTATGGCCAGGGCAGAAAGTGCTGCTGAAGTAATAAAAAAAGCTAAGATTATGTTAGCTCCTTTGCGATTTGGAGCGGGAATAAAAGGAAAGCTTATTGAAGCTATGGAATATGGAACGCCTAGCGTTACAACCAGTATTGGTGCTGAAGGAATGCAGATGAATGGGCTTTGGAATGGCTTTATCGTGGATGATCCGGCTGATTTCGCCCATCATGCTATAGAACTTTATAAAGACGAAAATCTTTGGCGTAATGCTCAAAAAAATGGAGTACAACTACTGGAGAATAAATTTGCTGAGAATCTGTATAAGGAATCGTTTATTGCGATGGTTCTGGACTTAAAGGATAACTTAACGATGCATCGAAATAAGAACTTTATAGGTCAGATTTTGCAATACCATACAATAAGAAGCACTGAATATATGTCACGTTGGATAGAAGCTAAAAATAAAAAAATCCCGTCTTAGAAGGCGGGATTTTTGTTTTATAGTAAGAATTAGCTTATGCTAACATCGTAACCGGGTTTTCCAGATACTGTCTTAAAGTCTGTAGGAATTCTGCACCTGTAGCACCATCAACAGTTCTGTGGTCGCAGGCAAGTGTTACTTTCATCGTATTGCCTACTACAATCTGACCGTTTCTAACAACTGGTTTTTCAACAATTGCTCCAACAGAAAGGATAGCTGAGTTTGGCTGGTTGATGATTGACGTAAATTCAGTAATGCCGAACATTCCCAAGTTGGAAACTGTGAAGGTACTTCCTTCCATTTCAGCAGGCTGTAGTTTTTTGTTTTTCGCTCTTCCGGCAACATCTTTTACGTTAGCACCAATTTGAGACAAGCTCAATTGGTCGGCAAACTTTAATACAGGAACAACCAAACCGTCTTCAACAGCAACAGCAACTCCAATGTGTACGTGATGGTGGATTACAGTCACATCATCTTTCCATTGTGAGTTTACTTTTGGATGCTTTTTCAATGCCATTGCACAAGCTTTGATAACCATATCGTTAAAAGAAACTTTGGTGTCAGGCAATGCGTTAATTGTACTTCTGGAAGCCATTGCGCCATCCATTGCAACTTCAATTGTCAGATAGTAATGAGGAGCAGTGAATTTAGATTCAGACAAACGTTTCGCAATAACCTTACGCATTTGCGAATTTTTGATTTCTTCTGAATAGGTTTCACCAGCCGGAACAAATGGTTTTACAGCCGGAGCAGAAGCAGAAGTTTCAGGTTTAGCAGCCGTTTCTTGTGAAGCTGGTGCTTGAGAAGTTGCAGCGGCAGGCTTGAAGTTTTCAATATCGCTCTTTACGATACGTCCGTTTTCACCTGTACCTTTTACTTGTGAGATGTTTATGTTTTTCTCTTCAGCAATTTTTTTAGCCAAAGGAGAAATAAAGATTCTTCTTCCGTCAGAAACAGTTTCTACAGTTTCTTCTTTAGATTCAGCAGATTCTGATTTAGATTCTTCTGCTTTTTCTTCCTGAGCAGGAGCAGATGCTGCACCACCTTTTTTGAAGTTTTCAGCAACACCTGAAATATCGGTTCCTTCAGGTCCGATAATTGCTAAAAGAGAATCAACTGGAGCCGATTCGCCTTCCTGAATTCCGATGTGTAATAAAGTTCCGGAGTTGAAAGATTCAAATTCCATTGTAGCCTTATCGGTTTCGATTTCAGCCAGGATATCACCTTCGCTAACTTTATCGCCTACTTTTTTCAACCATGTAGCTACGGTACCGTCAGTCATGGTATCGCTCAAACGAGGCATGGTCACGACTACTACGCCTTTAGGTAAGGCAGCAGTTTCAGATTTTGGAGCTTCTTTAGCTTCTTCTTTAGGAGCTTCAGCCGTTTTTTCTTCAGCTTTTGGCTCTTCTTTTTTGTCAGAAGAACTTCCACCGCCGGCTAAAAGGTCGGATATGTCTTCACCTTCTTTTCCAATGATTGCCAGAAGAGAATCAACCGGAGCCGATTCGCCTTCCTGAATCCCGATGTGTAATAAGGTTCCGGAGTTGAAAGATTCAAACTCCATAGTAGCTTTGTCGGTTTCGATTTCGGCTAAAATATCTCCTTCGTTAACTTTGTCCCCAACTTTTTTCAACCATGTGGCTACAGTTCCTTCTGTCATAGTATCGCTCAAGCGAGGCATTGTGATTTTTGTTGCCATAATGATTATAATTTATGAGGTAAAAAAGGATAGTTTTCTTGTTCGTAAACAACATCGTAAAGTTGTTGTGTATCAGGAAACGGAGAGTCTTCAGCAAACTGAGCACACTCTTCAACTAGGTTTTTAACTCTTTCGTCAATAGCTTCAATTTCTGCTTCAGTGGCATAATTGTTTTCTTTGATGATGTCAAGAACCTGAGTGATAGGGTCAATTTTTTTGTACTCTTCTACTTCTTCTTTTGAACGGTATAATTGCGCATCAGACATAGAGTGTCCTCTGTAGCGGTATGTTTTCATTTCCAGGAAAGTTGGTCCGTCCCCACGACGCGCTCTGTCGATGGCTTCGTGCATTGCTTCGGCAACTTTTACCGGGTTCATTCCGTCAACAGGACCACATGGCATTTCATAGCCCAATCCTAATTTCCAGATATCTGTATGGTTTGCGGTTCTTTCTACCGATGTTCCCATCGCATAACCGTTATTTTCTACAATAAATACAACAGGTAGTTTCCAAAGCATTGCCATGTTGAAAGCTTCGTGTAGAGAACCCTGGCGGGCAGCACCGTCACCAAAATAAGTTAAGGTAACACCACCTGTGTTGAAATATTTATCAGCAAAAGCAATACCTGCCCCAACCGGGATTTGAGCTCCTACAATACCATGTCCTCCATAAAATCCTTTTTCTTTAGAGAAGATGTGCATAGAACCTCCCATACCTTTAGAAGTTCCGGTAACTTTTCCTAATAGTTCTGCCATGACAGCTTTTGGGTCAACGCCCATACCAATTGGCTGAACGTGGTTTCTGTAGGCAGTAATCATTTTGTCTTTGGATAAATCCATAGCGTGCAGAGCACCAGCCAGAACGGCTTCCTGGCCATTATATAAGTGAAGAAATCCTCTTACTTTTTGCTGAATGTATAAAGCGGCTAATTTGTCTTCAAATTTTCTCCAAAGCAGCATGTCTTCATACCACTTCAAATAAACTTCTTTTGTAATTTCTTTCATTGTTTGTTTTTTGTAAACGTTATTGTGCCAGTAAATTGCTAAATAATAAGACGCAAAGTAGTTTCCTCACACAAATTTGCGAAAGGCAAAAATAAGACATTCCAACTTAGAAGTAAAGTTTAAAATGTAAATTTTAGGTTTTTTATAAGAAGTTTTTATCAAACATAAATGGGAGCAGATTTTTGAGCGAATCCGACTTGTAAACTACTCCTGTTTCGCCCATAAAATAAATTTCTATCGGGTAATCCTGTTTGAATTCATACTCTGATATGGATTGCCTGCAAGCACCGCATGGTGGGATAGGAGAGGTAACCGGTCTTTCGTCTGATGTGGCTGAAATTGCAATTCTCAAAATCCTGGCGTCAGGATATATAGCCCCTGCCTGGAAAATAGCAACTCTTTCTGCGCAAAGCCCAGACGGATATGCAGCGCTTTCCTGATTAGAACCCAAAACAATTTTTCCGTTGTCTAAAAAGATGGCTGCCCCAACTCTGAATCTGGAATAAGGAGCGTAGGCTTTCTTACGTATCTCAATGGCCTGTTCCATCAGATTTTTTACATCTTCAGGCAATTCTTCCTTGTTGTCGAATACTGAGAATGTGGTCGTAATGTTGATTTGTTTCATAAATGTTTTGAGGAAAAAAAATCCAAATTACTAATGAAAGCAATTTGGATTTTATAGACTTTAAATTATATACTAATATTCATCATATTTATCTCCGAACGCGAAGCTAAGAGAGAAACGCAATGTGTTTTCCAATGGGTTTCTGACTTTTGAAGTTGAGAACAGGTAAGATACATCCAGTTTTACGATGTTGTATTTGAATCCTGCTCCAAGCGAAAGGAATTTTCTGGCTCCTTTTTCTTTGCTTTCATTGAAGTAACCTGCTCTTACTGCAAAGGAATCCTGATACCAGTATTCGGCTCCTAAAGCCCAGGTAACTTCTTTCAGTTCTTCTTTAATTCCGTCAGGTGCATCTCCAAATGATTTGAAAATACCGCTTACCCATCCGATTGAACGGTAATCTTGATTGTTTTGTGCTCTTTCTACATCGGTAATCTCGCCATCTCCATTCAAATCCGGATCCTGAGGAGTAGGTACCAAAAGCTTGTTGATTTCGGCATTAATCGAAACTTTGTTGTATTCGTCAAAGATGAAGTCAAATCCACCTCCCAGTTTTAAGTTAGAAGGAAGGAAGTTGGAACCTTCATCAGATTCATCCAAATCATAATTGATTTTTGGACCTAAATTTTGGAAATTGAAACCACCTCTCCATCTTCCGTTGAAATCTTCATAAGCAATTTCTTCCGACTGATAGTAACCCGAAATGTCTACAGCAAAAGAACTTGCAGCAGAAGCATCATTGCTCAACTGCGCCAGTCTCAGGTTAGAACGGATATATCTTGCAGCTACGGACATTGAGAATCTTTCGCTCAATTTTAGGGCATAAGAAAGATCTAATGCAAACTCACTTGGATTTACTTCAACAGCAGGATCATCTGGGTTGTCATTTCTGAATTCGATAACTCCAAGGCTGAAATAACGTAAGCTTCCCGCAAAGGCACTTCTTTCACTAATTCTGTTGAAATAAGTCAGCTGACTTAAGGAAATGTCGTTTACAAGTTCCGGTAGATAGGGTGTATAGCTAAGTGAAAAACCCTGTTTATCAAGCGAAAATGCATACTTGGCTGGGTTCCATTGTTGTGAATAAGCATCTGGGGAAGAGGCTACTCCTATGTCACCCATACCGGCAGACCTGGCGTCTCCAGCGATAAGAAGAAAGGGTACTCCTGTTGTGATGACCCTGTTCGTTTCCTGGGCTTTCGCTATATTGAGTCCTAATATGCAGATAATAAATAATATGGTTTTTTTCATTCTGAGATTGGTATTAATTGAATTGAACAAATATAGTATTTTATTAAAGTATAACAAGTTTTTCGTATTTTTCTGTTTTCTTATTGGTCAGCGTCGATTTGACAGTAAGTTTATAAACGTAAACCCCTTTACCTATCTTATCTCCAAAATCATCTTTTCCGTCCCATGTGATTTCTCTTGAAAGGAATCCTTCCGTAGTTACTACCTGATTGATTGTCTTCACTATTTTTCCTGTAATGGTGATAATCTGTACCTGTACTTCCAAAGGTTCGTACGGGCGATTGTGCGTGAACCAGAATTGGGTATAGCTTACAAATGGATTCGGGTAATTGAGCACGTTTTTTAATGTTACCGTTTCATCACCAACCACTATAAACTGAATTTCTGCCGTTACCGGATTGTTATATACGTCCCATGCCTTGAAGGTAATCGTGTGCAGTCCTACTGCCAGATTGCGGAAAGGGAAACGTACTTTCCCTTTGGTATGGTTATCCAATTCGGTTTCGTAATAATCATTAAGGATGTAAGGATTGTTTTCGTCGCCATCTAAAATAGCAACTATATCGTGTCCGATACCGCTGGCGGTGTTGATACCGTTTTCGTCTTCCAGAAAAGCAAGGAATATAGGAGATTCGTTAGTAATACCCCCGGATATAAATGTTTCGTCATTCATGTACAGCCGTACTCTCGGACCAATATTGTCGGCCGTAGCATTTGGATTGATTCCGCCTATTTTAATATCGGTATTATATCCTGTCTGGTCTTCTAATCCCTGATTTCGTTTGGCATAAAAACTGATTCTTCCATTGCCTACAGGAATTGCAATGTCTCTTGGTACGACAAAATTAAATTCAAACTGCCCGTTTGCGACAGAAGCATTACCACGGAAAATGGTTTCACCCAATAGGATAAAGTCCATTAGAATTAGGTTACCAGAGCTGTCCGTTACTCCGTCGTTTCCAAATGTGGTTCTCTGTACGTTTTTGTCGAAAATATTTACCGACAGGCTGCCATTATAATTTGATAATATTGTATTTCCTTCCACATTTCTAACTTCACCGGATAGTTTTACCGGACTCAAGGCGTTAAACACAAATGTGGAAGCAGCAACGGGCTGGTCGTTTATTTTGGTCAGCACAATTGTCGGTTTTGGGATAGCAAGCCTTATGGCCGGGTCACCCACATAAGAAACCATAAGTGCAGAGCCATTGTAGTTGTTTTTGGCAACTCTTAATGCTTCTGAAATAGGAACGTTATTTGTTGTGCCGTAGCCATACAATTCGCTTGAAAAGGCATCGTTGATATCCTGTCCGGTGGTTACGCTTATCTGTCGTGTAGTAGTCACCATTGAAATGGCGCCACCTTTAGGGTTCCAATAGGTGTACTCACCAGCAGTTGGTCGGTAAGGATTGTCGAATCTTGTAAATTCGCAGGTTACGGTTACAAACAGCGGGTATTTGTAGCGATTGTTTAAATTCTGGGCATCTGCTTTTTCGAAAATTCGCTCTTTGGCAAGTCCGTCTTCACCACCATGTCCGAAATAATTAAAGACAAGAGCTCCCTGATTTATGGCATCAACAAAATCTTTTCGGGCTTTTGGATAACGGAAACCTCCGGCAGAAGCTTCCTGCACATAAGAATCGGTATGTATTTTTTCTACGTTTACAAAAGGTTTCTGTGCGGAAATCTGGTCACCCAGAGCATCAATTCCGGTTTGGATGGAATTTTCCCAGGCTACGTCAACGTCGTCAGAAATCAGGACAAAGTTGTTTCTCCATTTTCCGTAGGATTCAATAGCGTGATATTCGATAACCTTGGTTACCATTTCTTCTGCCTGTTTTAAATCGCTGACCAGCATTCTTCCAACGGCAAGTTCCATATCTTGCGAGCCGGTCTGTAGCATGGTACCTTCGTTATCGTCAAGCATCGTGAAATAATCGTCAGACATGATGGAACCTCCTAATGAAAAGCTGTTCAATGCCTGGAAGACCGGAACAATATTGGTGTTGTTGGAAATCCTGTTTTTGAAATCAAATGAAGCATCACCAAACAGGTTCAGGTATTTTAATTTTTTAGAAGGAATCGAACCGTTATTGTAGATGTATTTTACAAAATTTCGAATGGCACCAATGTCTTGTTTGCCGGAAGAAAATTCTTCATAGATATTTTCCAGATTGACGACTTTTACGTTTAAATTTGAGTTGGTTCTATGGAAATTGGCCAATCGTTCTGCCTGTGAACTCAAAAAAGCAGGTGTTACTATAAGGTAGTCGAGGTCCTGGAAGGAGCCCTGTGCATTTTTCAGAATGCTGCCTTTTAGGTTTTGGTTGGCTACGCGTGTTCTGGAATCTTTTAAAGGCGAATAAAAATCAGAAGCATCAACCGCTATATAATTTCGGTCTTCACCCATGTAGGCTTTAAACGAGAAAGCATCCGCTCCGTTATTTTCTACTTTTTGTACATTATATATATCGGTAATGTCCCATACTTGTGTTATCCTGGCTGCGCTTGAAAGTTGATACTGGATTACTCCCGTATTAAGGTCGGCATCATTATATTGGAAACGGAATTGTTTGCCGTAACCCTGAAGATTCCTTTTTGCTTCCAGAATGATATAATCCAGATAGGCATCTGCGCTGGGAACGCCACCATTATTATATTGTATTTTTACGGCCACATTTTCTGAAGCAGGAAAACTGCCGGTCAGCGCTCTTTCAAAAGCAACATCACCGTCACTGCTTGTTGGCGGGAATGTCATTGCGCCCAGGTCCTGGCCATTGGCTGAAACGCTCATCGAGGTTTGTGAAAATGCCGCCGCCGCCGCATTGGTTCTTAATCTGATTTGTGTTCCTGTGGCTATATTGGGAAATTTGAACTCGAAAGTTTGTTCGTTTTCGATGTTGAATCTTTCTCCAAACCATTTTCTTCCCAAACGTCCAATGTTCGTTTTGTCCAATTCGTGGTATTGGTAATCATCAAACGTTGATATATTAAGAGTAGGGTTGTCGGCAATAACAGGCATGTTAGTGATTCGTTTTCCGGGACCACCTTGTGATGTTACATAATAATAGGAGCGGTCTGCATACAAATTATTATGGGTCTGGCTTTCTTCATTCCAGTTGTCCATACCTTCCGCATAAAATAAAATATAATCCTGACTGTCGAATGAACCGTCGCTTTCTCCGACTAAGGTAATTGCGTTTTCAATAAGGTCTTCCGGATAATAAGTACCGTTTAGTAAAGGCAGCATACGACCACCATTACCATAAATCTTTATGTTTCGGGCATCGGCAGCACCTACATTCATGCCAAGACTCTGCAGAAAGCTTCGGGATATTTTATAAACACCGGATTTTACTACATAAAATCGGTACCAATCTCCCGAACTCAAAACGGAGTTGTAGACAAAGTTGGAGTTTCGTGCGGCATTGCCGGCGCGACTTGCTGTTGTCGAAAAGGAATAGGTAAATGATTTAACCCGTTGGAATGTATTTCCGGATTTAATTATAGGAGACAGACTCAAAACAGCTTTCTGTGAAGCAGAATTGTTCATGTTTTTAATGCGGGCTTCTATTGATGAAGGAATTGATGCAATTCGTAAATCGCCAAGCTGTTCGCGGGAAATAGTTTCGTATACAATATTGGTTACCTGTAGGCTGCCTTCGTCGGCAAAACCCGATACGGGAATTTTTAAATTAAACAGGACGGCTTTCTTTTCGTAGTCGAATTGAAAACGGGATGATTTGAAAATAGGGGCCTTAATCTGGACCTGTTCCGAATAGATTCCGGAGTTATCAATCCATTCAATAGTTACATTGTCTCTTTGTTGGGCAAAAGAAACATAAGAGCTTATAAGCAATAAGAGTAAGGTAATCTTTTTCATTAACTTGAATAACGCTGGTCGCGCCTAATTATTACGAAAAGTAAAAATAATTTTTTAACTTAATATTAAGTGCAATAAACCCAATAAATTTGCGTTATAGCAAGAGACTTTTAACACAAAATTAGTTTTTTATTAATATTTCAAAATTGTTGTTGCAGTTTAATGGTTAATTATTATATTGCGGCTCGAAATTTATTACCTACTGAAAGTATGAAAGTAAACAAAATTATGGCTTTGAAGCTGATGCTCTCCTTGGCATTAGTTATGGGTTTTACTAGTTGTAGCAAAAAATCCAGTTCAAAAAACGCTTCCTCTGCCACTGGTTGGAAAATCAATGACAAAAAAGGCGGATTCCAATACAATTCTAAGTTTAAGAAGCAGGAAACTGCTCCGGGATTGGTTTTGGTTGAAGGAGGAACGTTCACTATGGGTAAAGTTCAGGACGATGTAATGCATGATTGGAACAATACACCTAATCAGCAGCACGTTCAGTCTTTCTATATGGATGAGACTGAGGTAACCAATCTTATGTATATGGAATATCTTGACTGGTTGAAAAGAGTTTTCGACCCGGAAGATGAAAATTATAAAAATATTTACGAAGGAGCTCTTCCTGATACATTAGTTTGGAGAAATAGATTAGGTTATAACGAAACAATGACCAACAACTATTTAAGACACCCTGCTTATGCTAACTATCCTGTAGTTGGTGTAAACTGGATTCAGGCTGTTGAATTCAGCAAGTGGAGAACAGACCGTGTAAACGAAGGTGTTCTTGAAAGAGAAGGCTACCTGAAAAGAGATGCAAAAGTATTAGATGCAAAAGGTGATAACACTTTCAGTACAGAAACTTACCTTAATGCTCCTACAAAAACTTACGGTGGTAACGAAGAAATTGTCTTGAAAGGACAAAGAGGAAGACTTGCCGCTAAAGAAGATGCTAAAAACGTATATGCTCAAAGAACTTCAGGTATCATACTACCTGAGTACAGACTTCCAACAGAAGCGGAGTGGGAATATGCAGCAGCAGCTGATGTAGGTAACAGAGAATATAACCTTTACAGAGGTCAGAAGAAATATCCATGGAAAGGGAACTACACCCGTTCAGGAAAAAGACAAGTTAGAGGTGACCAATTGGCTAACTTCAAACAAGGTAAAGGAGATTACGGCGGAATTGCCGGATGGTCTGATGACGGTGCTGATATCACTAACGTAGTAAAATACTATCCACCAAACGATTTCGGATTGTATGATATGGCAGGTAACGTTGCAGAATGGGTTGCTGACGTTTACAGACCAATCGTTGACGATGAGGCTAACGACTTCAACTACTACAGAGGTAACATCTACATGAAGAACAAAATTGGTGAAGATGGAAAAGCTGAAATCGTTACAGGTGATAACATTGCTTACGATACTTTGGCTAACGGTAAAATTATCGCAAGAAATTTCCCTGGACAAATTGCTCAGGTTCCTGTTGACGAAAAAGAAACTTACCTAAGACAAAACTTTGATAAGTCTGACAACAGAAACTACAGAGATGGTGACAAGCAGTCTACAAGATACTATGACTTCGGAAACTCTGAAGAAGGAGAGAAAATAGACGATTCAAAAAGAATGTACGATTCTCCAAAGCACAATGTTACTACAGACAGTTTAGGCAACATGGTGAGAAGATATGACAAGTCTTCAAAAAGAACAACTTTGATCGATGACAACGTAAGAGTTTACAAAGGTGGTTCCTGGAGAGACAGAGCTTACTGGTTAGACCCTGCTCAGAGAAGATACTTCCCTCAGGATATGGCTACAGATTACATCGGATTCAGATGTGCGATGTCAAGAGTAGGTCCTAAGTCTGACAAAAAGAAAAAAGCAAGAAATTAATTTTCTATAACAATTCTACAAAAGCCCTTTTAGGGCTTTTGTTTTTTTAAACCGCACAGCATGGAAATTAAAGAAATACACGACCTGTTTTTAAGATGTACTTCAGTTTCAATCGATACCAGAAAAATTGAGGAAGGCTCCATGTTCTTCGCTATCAGAGGAGAACATTTTGATGCCAATACTTTTGCTCAGGAAGCACTGAATAAGGGAGCTTTGTATGTAATTATAGACAATAAAGATTATTATATTGACGAAAAGACAATTCTGGTTGCCAATACGCTTGAAACATTGCAGGAAGTGGCAAAGTTTCACAGGGAATATCTGGGGTTGCCAATTTTGGCATTAACCGGGAGTAACGGAAAAACGACTACCAAAGAATTAATCAATGTAGTGCTTTCAAAGCGTTACCATACAAGAGCTACTGTTGGCAATCTGAATAATCATATTGGAGTGCCGCTCACATTACTTTCCCTAACTTCAGATACCGAAATAGGAATTGTGGAAATGGGTGCCAACCATCAGAAAGAGATTGAATTCTTATGCAATATCGCTACGCCTGATTTTGGATATATTACCAATTTTGGGAAAGCCCACCTGGAAGGTTTTGGCGGAGTAGAAGGAGTTATCAAAGGAAAAAGCGAGATGTATGCGTTTCTGTCAGAACATAACAAATATGTTTTTGTAAACCTTGACGACGCAATACAGAAAGAAAAAACGGCTAAAAATCTTCGTATCACATTTAGCCATACCGATAAAAATGCATCGGTATTTATCAATAAGATTGAAGCCAATCCTTTTGTTGCCATCGAGTTTGACGGTATCAAAATCAAATCGCATCTGATAGGGTTGTATAATGCCAATAACATTAATGCAGCCATAACTATTGGAAGGTATTTCAAGATTTCTGATGATGAAATAAAGGAGGCTATTGAAAGTTATATTCCGGAAAACAACCGTTCGCAACTGTTGCTGAAAAACTCAAATGAAATTATTCTGGATGCCTACAATGCAAACCCCAGCAGTATGGAAGTGGCTATCAAAAATTTTCTGCAGTTGGACAAGGAAAATAAGGTTGCTGTTTTGGGAGATATGTTTGAATTGGGGGAAGAAAGCCTGCGCGAACACAAACATATTGTGGCTTTGCTAAAGCATGAGAAAGAGGTACAGACTTATTTTGTAGGGAAAGATTTTTACGAAAATAAAAACGATACGGAAAATCTGCATTTCTTTAAAACCTATGATGAATTTGCCCAGGCATTTAAAGCTGAAAAAATAGAAAATAAGACATTGCTCATTAAAGGTTCCAGAGGCATGGCATTAGAAAGAACGCTGGAATTATTGTAGGATTCCCGGAATTGGCAGCGACTGCAAAATACTATATTCTAAAAACTGCCGTTATACTTTTAAAACTAAATAAAAAACTTATTTTTGTCTGAAGCAACAAACGGCTTTATAAATTAAATAACCAAATCCCTGTATTATATTTATGATATTTTCAACAATTTTACTGCAGACTGATACCATTGCAAAAGCTTCAACGAATACAGTAATTGAGGGAATCGCCAAAAATGAAGAAATGAACCTGTTTAGCTTCCTGATGAAAGGAGGAGCATTTTTGATCCCGATTGTAATTCTTCTTTTTTATACCATCTACCTGATTTTTGAAAGATACCTTTCCATTAAAAAAGCAACGAAGCAGGATTCGCACTTGATTAAGGATATTGCTATACAGTTGAATTCCGGAAATATAAATGCAGCTTTATCATTGGCAGAAAGATCAAACACGGCTTCCGGCAATGTTCTAAGAGAAGGAATCCTGACTATTGGAAGACCTATTTCTGAAATCGAATCCAATATGGAAAGAGCTGCCAATATCGAAATTGGAGAAATGGAAAAAAGAATGGGACATTTGGGACTTATTGCCGGTATTGCACCTACTTTAGGTTTCGTTGGAACGATTTCAGGAGTTATCAAGATTTTTTACAGCATTTCACAAACAGAAGATATCAGTATCGGGAACATTTCCGGAGGTTTGTATGAAAAGATGATTAGTAGTGGTGCCGGACTTGTTGTAGGTATTATCGCTTATGCAGGCTACCACTTATTTAACGGGATGATTGATAATTTTTCTTTGAATGTCCAAAAACAGATTTTGGAATTTGTAAGTATAATCCAAAGACCTAACGATGGCTCTAAAACGAAATAGAAGATTTCACGCGGAAGTAGCTACTTCTTCCTTGAGTGATATTATGTTCTTTTTGCTGTTGTTTTTCCTTATTATCTCAACACTCGCAAATCCGAACGTAATCAAGATGACACTGCCTAAAACGCAGCAGAATGACAAGACGAACAAACAGCACATTACGCTGTCGGTTTCTGAAGAAAAACAATATTATGTCGATAAGCAGAATGTTCCTTTTAATGAATTGGAAGCGGCATTGCTGACAAAAATGGGTGATGCCAGAGACCAAACCGTAATTGTTAGAATTCCTTATAACCTGCAGGTACAGGATTTAGTAGACCTGCTCCAGATTGGTGTCAAAAACAATTTAAAGTTTGTGATTGCCACAGATAAAAAATAAAAAAACGCTTCGGTTTTCCGAAGCGTTTTTTTATTGTAGTAATTATTGGCATCTTGAAGAATAGGCGTCAATCTCATCCAAATAGAATTTCAAATAATAATCCGTATCCATTTGATCTTCCATTTTTCTTCTTTCACGTTTATCTGTCTGTTTCAATTTTTCTTTTTTGTCCTTATCAAATTGTTTGCGGGCGGCTAACAGTTCTTTTTTGTAGGTCTTATCATTAAATTGGGCTTTTCTCGTTTCCAGATAGCTCAGGAATTTCGGGCAATCTTTACCAACTTCCTCAAAGGCTTTAAAAAACTTATCATCAATTTTTCCCAGGTTAAATAGGTTTAATCGGTTATAATCAACGGGAATATAGGCAAATTCATCATTAGGCTTCTTTATATAAGCCAATATCCACATTAAAGAGCACCCGTGACCACATTCATATACTCTCAATCCATACACATTGATTTTTCCTTTTTTAATAAGCGGAGCCATTATTTCCCTTTTCAGATCAACGACTTCCAGTTTAGAGTTGATTGTTTTTAGTTTTAATTTTTCATAGGTAATCGTATCCTCACCTTTTAAAGTAATGGATTTGATGTTGTTTAACTCTATCTTTTCAGAAGCGCCATCCGGAGTTTTCTTAAAGTTGAACTTCGTACGGTCAAGACGCAGTTCGGACTCAAGATTGAAATTAAACGAGAAGTCTGTAAATTCAATGGCATTCGGGACATTGAATTCTTTGATATAACCTGAAATAATTTCGTCATTGGCCAATCTGATTTCAGCCGGAATAAATTCCTTTTTTGCGGTATATATTAAAACCTGAGCAAAATTATTTTGCCAGATAAAAATCATGGCTAATAGTAATAGTTTTTTCATTTGATTGATTTAGTTTTTGTTAAGTGGTTAAATATACAAATGTTTTAGTATTGCTCAAGATGCCAGTTGTTTGGTAAGCAGGAGACAAGGATATTGGTTAAATTCAGGGCTTGCCAATAAACTAGTCATAGCCCTCAATGTTTTTGTATTAATCAAAATATAGATGCCTCAATGTAGTTTTAATAATTCTTAACTAACCCAGGTTTCTATAGTTTTGATTCTTATCCATTTCTCATTAACTAATCTATAAATTTCTGTTAATCCCTCACCACATAAACTCCCGCAATGAAACCCATAGCTTACTATTGCTGTTTTTTTGTCTACACTAAAAAGAGGTTTGCTGATAGAGAAGTATTCGTGTTTTCCGTATTTTTTGGAAAAGCGTTCCCAAAATTTCCAGGTTCTTTCGCCTTTATTTCTTAGTTTCAGTAGGGAGTCAAATGAAATAACTGTCTTTGATTTTATAAAATTCTGGTTGAGTTTGAAGTCTACAGCATCTTCCATTTGTTGATGAATAAATTCGATATCTTTTTTATTGAAAAGGCTATCAGGGTTATTGTTCAAATATTCTTCCTGACTTGAAAGTGAAAAATTTGTAAAACTTTCTGTAATGTAACTCTTGCCGGGAGTATTGCTGAATCTTGGTAATTCTGTACTGATGACAAAATTGAGAATAGAATATATATCTTCTTCAGAAACAGTATCAGAATTATTATTCTTACTACAGTTTATGATGAGAGGGAAGAGTAATATGTAGAATATCTTTCTCATTTTTGATTTATTGACGGCAATAAAAAAGAATTATTTTGTGGGCCTATTCTTTTTTAAGTTATGCCTTAATAGCTTCATCCAAGCGTTTTTATTTATCTCTCTTTTTCGGCATATTTAATTCTTCTTGTCCGCAATCTATAAATTCCTCATCATTCAATGGTTTTAAGCCAATTTCAATTCTTGCCGTATTGGTCGCTTCTTTAGTTTGAATACAGGGTTTTCCAAACTGTGAACCATAAAAAACTCTCCTTTGCTTTTTGTTAGGACTGTTTAACCAGTAATACTTGTCTAAAACCGAAGCAAAAAAAGCATTGTCAATATTTCCTTTATTGACTTCCTTTAGAAATAAATCAAAATATACCTTTTCGTTTACAAGTCTGTGTGGGTTATGCAGTAAAATTGCAGCAACAGCAGCTTCAACGCATTCATGTTTCATGTTTCTTTCACCTACTAATTCTTCAGTTGGGTAACCATTCTTAATAATAAAATCAACCATATTGGAAAAATTTACAGAGTCAATTTTAGGCATTAATTCCCTTTTGTTAAAATTCAGTTTGTTGGTCCTGATACCCTGGTCAAAGCCATACATTTTGCACAATTCAAAAGCCAGACTGTCTTGTTTAAAAGTATTTTCAGAAATTGGAACGTTTGTTTTTTGGGAGTGTTTTCGGCTACAGCTAAAAAATACGGAGACTGTTATAATAATGATAAACAGGGTGTTGAAAATTTTCATGGAAATGATTTAAAGGTTACTAATATAAATAATTAAGCGGAATAAGAATACTGAAATAATTTACACCAAAAACCAAGGACTTTGTATGTATCTTTGGAATACTAATTAATACTTTTTTAGTTTGGAGCTTTTTCTTTTAGTATTGGCCGGTTTTATCATCGGAACCTGTGGAACGCTGATTGGTGCGGGTGGTGGTTTTATATTAGTCCCATTGTTGTTATTGTTTTATCCTGATTTGCCTCCCGAAACCGTTACGGCTATTTCTATGGCTGTAGTGGCTGCAAATGCCATTTCTGGGTCGGCGGCCTATGCAAAGTCAGGGAAAATTGATTACAAGGCAGGTGTTATTTTTGCGCTGTTTACGGTTCCGGGTTCTATATTGGGTGTGTTTACGGTGCAGTATATCCCAAAAGAATCTTTTAATATTATTTTCGGGGTCTTGCTTCTTGCGTTATCGGTATTCCTTTTCTTTAAAAAGCAATCAGAAAAAAGACAGGTACAGGAAGACGACAGTCAGCAAAAAGGACTAAAACACCGCAAATTGGTTGATAAGATGGGCACCGTTTATCAATACAGCTATAACCAGCGCAATGGTATTATCATCAGTATTATAGTAGGCTATATGTCGCCCCTTTTAGGCATAGGCGGCGGAATTATTCATGTGCCGGCCATGGTCAATTGGCTGCATTTCCCGGTGTATATCGCAACCGCTACTTCGCATTTTATACTGGCAGTAATGTCAACGGTTACGGTTATAGTCCATGCCATGAATGGTACCTATAACAATCCTGAAGTATTAAAAATGGTAGTCTGTCTTGCAGCAGGAGTAATTCCCGGTGCGCAATTGGGAGCCTATTTTTCGCATAGGGTTAAAGGAACAAATATTATTAAAGTGCTGGCGATTTGTTTGGCATTGGTTGGGATTAGGATTTTGCTTAAAAACTAGTTCTTTAAAAACAAACAGCTAGATTATCCCTAAATCAATTTATTGGGAAATCCCTCCCTAAACCTAAGTTCCCAAAAATATTCTTTTGAAAATACAAAAAGGCTATAAAAAGAATAACAAGTAAAATTTTAGTTGTTGTATTTATCCCAGCATTTTTAAAGATCTTATATAGGATTATGGGCAAACAAAGAATTAGCCCAATAAAGTAAAATGCGTACATCCATTCTAATCCTTCAAGATCGTGCGTTCCACCAGCATATAGTTTTATTCCAACGTCGAGCATTAAAAACAATACAGCTGTAATCAGTAGCTTAAAATAAATTTTCAAATTTGTAAACTGAAATGTCATGATGGTAACAAGAATCATTGTTATAGGAAGTAAATCAATTCCGTGAGGAGCATAATAATGCCCAATATAAATATGGATCAGGACTATGATTATTGAAATAACGGTGATAAGTAATGAATTTAGCTTTGTCAAGGATGTCTTAGTTTTATTTTAAAGGTTTAAGTTTTATCTTTTTAATATCAAAAGTAGCTCTCAAAAATAGATTAGCTGCACTCACTTTATCAAAGCCTTCAGGAATGGTAATTGACTATTTGAAATCTTTAATATCAATCTCATTGCTTTTGGAAGTTTGGGAGTTATAAATGTTGGTTGTCGCTACCAAAAGGATAAGAATGTACTTTAGTGTATTCATTTTTGGATTATGTGTAATAAAATTAGGCGAAATTTTCAGTGACCACCGGCGTTGTATGGTTTTTCATTAGTTCTTCCTGATAGGTCAATAATGCCTTTTTCATAAGGAAATATTTTCTGGATAATAAAAAGGCATAGTTATGCATGGCCGTATAAAGGATGTTTAAGTTGCCGTCAAGGTAGTTGGCTCCGTTAAAATACTCCCATTCCTTTGATGTGTATTCTTCAAGACTGTGTCTTATATCTTGTGTAATTTCTGTAGCCAAAACAGGATCAGACATTAGCAAGTGGATTTCTTGCTTTAGCTCCCTCTCAATAGGGTTAATACAATTTAGATTGCTTGCAATCTGATCGAAAGGCGTTGATACGTTCACAAATTGCAGTCCGTTTAAGAGCTTGATATACAGGTCGTACTTTGTGTCGAAAATCTTATCAAATGTAAAAAAGTCATTGTAGATAGATTTTAACAGCTGAGGTTTATTCAGTCGGGTCTCAATCTCAGTAAAATGATGATAGATGTCGGAATCATTTTTTTCGATTCTTGCATTAATGATATCGAGTTCGGATTTTAGTTTTTCTATGAGACTGTCAGCATCTTTTCTTTCGTATCGGAATCCGTCGTAGTCAAAAGATTTTATAGGAAACGATTTGTTTGCAATGTTTTTGAGTGTTTCCATATCATTTTGTAATGCGATGGAAGAATAAACCAAATCAACTTTTTCATCAGAATACAACTCATTAAAATCAATTTTGCTTTCAGCCGGATTGCCGTTCAAATCAAATATAGGATTCTTGTTGTCATAATAACCATTGTATATTTTGGCAAATGAATTCAATTGTACCTGCTGTTTGTATTCTTCAATAAACTGGTCTGATGGCATGACCATTGTGTCCTCCGGATAGCTTACATTTTCAAAAACTTTATTCGTTAATTGCTTTTGTAATGCTGTTATGTCTTTGAATAATTCATTCGCAGGCATATCAGCATGGCCCGGACTTAAAAATCCCGTTTTTTCCAATCGTTCTATCCTGTCATTAGTTGAAGGATGCGAAGCCCATTGATCTTTAATGCCCAACTTCGATTTGTCAAATTTGCTTTGTTCCTCTATCGCAATATCAGGAAGGCCATTTGTAAACGGAAGATTGTTTGTTTCTGCGAGAAAATGAATCACGGAAGATTGGTCATTATATATATTTTCGCTCATAATGTTTTCTGAAACCTTGGTATTATAATAGCTTAAAACATTACTGAAAGAATTGTCAGCTAAAGGCATTCTTAAAAGTGATTTTTTCAAGGGTTCATAGCCTGTTACACTAGCGGCTATTTCATCGGCATGAAACTCCATTTCTCTTGAAAGTGCCATATAGCTTTTATTTACCACCCCATATAGCTTTCTTAAAATCCACTGAATTCCTTGATTTATTTTTACGGCAAGAATAACAAATATTGAAAAATAGCCGCTTATGCTGGCCCATTTTTGGATGAGGTTGTCATACGATTCATTGTCATAGAGCATGTTAAAGATTACCTGATTTACATTGTAAACATAACTTCCAACTTTCATTGTTCTTTGGGAGAAATGACCAAACTCATGCGCCAATATGGCCCTTAATTCTTCTTTGGTTACCGTATTTACCAATCCTAATCCTATTTGAAGATTCTTTTTTATAGGTAAAAACATACTCCAAAAACTAGAGTCATAAAATACTGCGGCATTCACTTCAGATGATAAATACACTTTCTTAGGGAAGGTGGTTCCCACTTCAAGAACAAGGTCACGGATCATTTGAAATAATTCTGGTTCTTGGGATTCTTTAATTTCTATTAAGTGCGAACGGTCTGCTTTATGAGATTTAAAAATAAACTTCAATAGGAAAGCCACAATTAAAATTCCCAAACTCGCCAAGCCTATTCCCAATGCAATGGTCAAAAAATTGGGTTTTAATGCAATAAGAGAGAAACCTCCGGCAACGCTCAGTCCGGTCAAGACTAGTGCTAAAAGTAAGATGATTAAATAGGTCAGTACAAAAAAGCAGATTGCAAAAATTGATTTTGCAGCTTGATTTTTAAATTCTTTAGAAAGTTGGACTTCTTTTTTCATTCTATTTTAATTGTCTTTATAAAATTATACGTGGCGTTTTTATCAATGCTGAATTGTCTTTTGCTTCAATCTTTTACTTGTTTGTAATGATTGGCATCGGATGTTGGCAACAAATGTATTGATTTGTTAAAATAATTGTTAGGATGTTAAAAAATATTTCACCAAAGAATTAAGAACAGAATATCTTTAAAACTATTCACTACTAATTATCCACTATAAACTATCAATTACCAACCGTTTTTCGTACATTTAACCATCTGCTAAACCTACCACAATGAGAACAACACTATTCACATTATTTCTCTGCGTTACCTGTTTAACTGCAAAAGGGCAAACTGCCAAAGAACTTATTGGAAAATGGCAACTCTTACGTTATACACATAACGGACAGGAAAAAGATATTAAGGATTTCTTTAAGACAGACCAGGTATATCAGGTGTTTTATGAAAATGGCAAATTTGAAAGCCTTATTGGCGACGAAGTGCATAAAGGAAAATGGAAAATGTCAAAAGACAACCAATACCTGACACTTACCTCAACCCTGATTCCGATAAAACTTCATATCGATCTTTTTAAGGATGGAAAACGTATTACGTCTTATGAATCAATATGGACATTTGAACACAAAAAAATAAATGATTAATAGTTCTTCATGCGCATAAAGGAAAATCAGAAATAATTTTAACCCCGATAGATGTATCGGGGTTTTTGTTGTTACTGCTTTAAGAAATCAAATACTATATTTCATCTTTCCACCATTTGTCTTCGTCTGGAAAGCCATATTTTTTGGTGTCAATTTTCCAACTATTATTGTCTTTTTTCAGTACAAATTGTTCCTTTTTGGCTATCCCATGTTCAAAATAGGTTTCTACTACAGCACGATTTTCCGATTTCATTATAAGGCTGATTTTTGTGTCGGGATAGCTTAAATATTCGTAAGCGGTTGGTTTTCCAAAGGAACGCGAATCGTTATAGGTTTTTATACTGATTGGCGCAATTATTTCTTTGCAACGTTGGGCATATTCGTCCCATAAATCTTCTTCATCGGGATGTGTTTGATTGGGAGAAGCTCTTTTCTCTTCCAAAACCTGATAGCGATCATATATTTCCTGTTCTAATGCATCGATCAGCAACAGTTTGCCAATCAAAAAATCAAGTATTTCATGACCTAAATCCTGGAATTTTTCGGGTGTCTGGCTTAGATCAATGTTCAGTTTTTCTATCATGTTTTTTTTCAAGTGGATGTTTTGTAAATTTCCAGTTATTAATTTTGAGTTAGTCTAATCTAAAAAGCATAATATAAAATAACAATAACAAAGCCAGAGCAAACGGTATTACGATTAGGTATTTTCCTTTTTGTGCTACTTCTTCTTTTTCTACCAGTGACATTGTTTCGTACTCTTGCAATGTTTGTTCAAAAAAGCTTTTTCTGTTCATCATTCCAAAAATCAACAGATAAAACAAGCCAATTGACAGAAGCCCTACTGTTTTACCTATAAGTTTTGAACCCAATAGAGTCATGGTTTCAAATGAAGTATCTGAAAGACTATCGACTATAAAATCTAAATTCCATAAGGAGTAATCAATAATGAATATCAGGACTGTTCCTGCAAGTATCATGGAAGTTCCTTTTTTAGCAAGTTTAATTTCTTTTCCTCTGCCTTCAAGGTCAAACATATTGTACCAGAGTATTTTTTTTTAAATAAATCACAAATCATATTTCTTAATTATCTGACTCCCACCCAATTTCTGTCCAGATCACTGTAAGGATAAATATTGATCATTTTCAACATATTTACAAAACCTTTGTGTCCAAACATTTCTATTGTAGCCAATTCTTCTTCAAAAATTTCAATGCATAGCAACAAATGATGCTTTTGTTTTCCAATTTTGAATTCTTTGTAAAGATCAAAAATGATGTATTTGTTTTTGCCATCATTGTCTTTTAACTGGCATATTTCTAAAGGATTAAATTCCTTTTTAGAGGCCACGCCGGCAATCTGCGTAAAAGTGTCACAAATACGTCTTTCAATTTGATTGAATTGTGTGGGTGGTTCCTGCTCCGGATTATTATAAGTTTGTTTCGTAAAAGCGATTAATTCATACGTGCCTTTTTTATTTTTAGGACCATTTCCATCAGGGGTGATTAACTGCATGGTTGTAAGTCCTGTACCGGATATATGATTTGGGAAATAATACATGTCAACAGCCCCGACAGTCATGTCAGCAATAGTTCCAAATGGAATTATTGAATGCCCGACAGTCTCAGCCGAAACCCCTAAAACAGATTCTATTGATTTTAGCTTTAGATTATGATATTCTGCGAATTGCTCATTTGTGAAATTTTGGTCGTCTTTCATTTTTTGTTTCAACATTTTATTTAAAAAACTCATATCCTTCCGTATTAATTTAACCTACCAATGTATCGTCAATAATTTCCCATTTTTTCAGGTCTAATATGATTTCTGTAGAACCAAATCTTAGTCTGCCAATAATTAATTTCCAGGTAGAATTTTCATCATCATTTTCGGGCAACGTGATTTTGTGTATACTGACAGGCATTTTATAGTTAACCAACGTTTTAATATCTTCTGCATGGAACTCTTCCAGTTTTGTCCGTGCAAAAGTTTTGTAATCATCTAAATGAACATTTAATAATTCCAATAAAAAGTCAATTTGCTCAGCTTTTAACTTTGTAATTTTAACGGTATTTTCATTTCCGCCGTGAATTCTTAATTCTTTATTGATAGGAGATAAAAGTTTCTTTAGTTCTTCCCTTTTTAAATCTGCCATGACTTTTATTGTTTAATGAGAATAATAGCATTAGAATTTTTTACAATTCCAGTTTGAAAGATTCTCCTTCTACAAATTTTCCTTTTGATTGTGTTATTTTGATTTTCTGCTCAGCCGTATAGCCTAATGTTTCACCACTTTTAAAGGTAACATTGCTGTTGATAACATAAGCACAAATCTGACTTAAAAAGGTGTGTAATTCTCTTAAACCAAGAGGAGCATTTACAAACTCCATTTCCAGTTTATCAAAAGCGGTCAATCCGTAAGAATAGGCACTATTCGTCTGTTCTCCTCTGCGAATACCGATGTAAATCCACAGGTCGAGAGGAATTTGATTTGATTTTAATGCCTCTGCACTATCAAGATATTGTGCTTTTGGGATAAGCAAGGATTGAGTGCCCTGGTATACTCCAATACAATTGCTTGTTGCAAGAATGGCCGTTAGTACTTTTGTCAAAATTCCAAAGCGTTCTTTAGCGGTAGTGTTACTTGATAATATAGTTACCAGTCCGTGTACATTGTGATTCTCCAAATCTTTTACCGCAGTTGGCCAGTTATAGGCATACTGTGCAGCTCCTTGAATGTCGCCCATTGGAATTTGCGCTGCTACTGTTGCCAAAACGACTGTTTCTCCCTGAACATAAAAACTCGCTGCTTCTGTAGATTTATCGATATCCGTTACGTCAATTCCCCAATCAGATTGGAGGTAGGCTATTACTTTGTCGATATCAAATCTTTCTCCATTGTTAAACATTGGCATTGCCAGTAACAGGTTGCTTTTAGCAGTTTCTTCCTTTTTTTCTTTTTTTGTAAAAAATCCCATTTTATAGTATGTTTTAATAGTTTATCTCTTTGTTTTTTTTTGGGGTTACATCTTAAAAAAGAAATATACAACCGCCACCCATTCTTTCTTTATTCCTTTGGCATAACCAATAGTACTGCGGCTGGCATTCTCAACCGTTCCGTCATCTTTGATATAGCCCAGAGTGGAGCGGCTGCTGTTTTCTACAGTTCCATCACTCTTTACATAGCCAACTGTTGAGCGGCTGCTGTTTTCAATAGTTCCATCACTTTTAATGTAACCAATGGTGCTCCGGCTACTGTTTTCAATAGTGCCATCGCTTCTGATATAACCAACCGTTGAGCGGCTGCTGTTTTCAATAGTTCCATCACTTTTAATGTAACCAATGGTGCTTCGGCTACCGGATTCGATAGTTTGTGCTTTGGTAATTGTAAAGCTTACTAAAGCCATAATAAGGAGGAGTGCTGTTTTATTCATTTTTTTAAAATAATGTTATAATTATGAATATTCTTTTTTATTTTTGGTCAGTTGTTTCATTTCTGAAAAATCTTTAGAATGATTCAAATATAGAAGAAAGAAATGTCAATATATAATTAAATTAAGCAACGTTGCGTTTTGGGTTATTAACGTTGAGTAGTTTGTGTTAATCGTTTTAATAAGATTTTCTTGCACTGATATTTTTTAGCGGTTTCGATGACTAACATTTGAAATTCCTTATATTTACGAAAACTAGAATTATATGATACGAGCTGTCGTTATTGATGATATTGAGCGCATTAGAAAAGAAAATATTGCGATTATAAAATCAAATTGTCCGAATATCTCAATAATCGGACAGGCAGATTCAGTAGAGTCGGGTGTGAAATTAATAAAACTCACTTCACCTGATCTTGTTTTTCTTGATGTTGAGATGAGCGACGGAACGGGTTTTGATCTGCTCCAGAAACTAAAACCAATTCAATTTAAGGTTATTTTTATTACAGGCTATGAGGATTTTGCAATCCGTGCTTTCCGTTTTTCTGCTATTGACTACCTGCTGAAGCCGCTTGATGCCACAGAGCTGGTCGATGCGGTAAAAAAAGCGCAGGAATCGTTCAATAAAGAGATTTTCGATACAAAACTCAATAATCTGTTTTCCAATATCGAACGCCCAAAGAATCTTCAAAAACTGATACTCAAAACTGCCGATAAAATCTATTCGGTCAATATTCAGGATATTGTAAGCTGCGAAGCCGATAAAAACTACACTACCTTTAATTTTATTAATGCTCCAAAACTTATTGTTTCTACGAATCTCAAAGAATATGAAACAATGTTGGTGCCTTATAATTTTTTCCGTACTCACAAGTCACACCTGGTCAATATGGCCTATTTCGACCATTTTATAAAGTCGGATGGCGGGAACACAATCGTAATGCAAAACAAGCTTACGATACCTCTATCAGTACGTAAAAAAGAAGAATTTCTTTTGCTGCTCGAGAATATGTAAGTTTTTTACGTTTAAAACATTTCTTCTTTCATTCCAAACGATAGTCCTGTAAAAAGCTACGCAGGTTCATCGGTCCGAATTTTCATTTCTTTTTGATTTAGTATTGCAATGTGGTTCAGGAACATCAAGTTTTCTGAAACGGCCAAACTTAACTTTATTACAACCTAAATCAATTTAAATGAAAACAACAGTACGCATTTTAGGAGTCTTTATCATTTTGCTTATTTTGTTTGCAAGCGCTGCATCCATCTGGAGAGCTGAGCGCGATAAGACTGAACTTCGTGAAAGTCAGGCAGCAATTGCTGAGGCACAGCAATCCCTTGCTTTATTGAAAGAAGAAGCCAAGAACATGACAGGCGAATCGAAAGTACAAATCGAAAGCCAGATAGCAGAAGCAGAATCGGATATTAAAAAACTCCCGGCCGAATCTACCTTTACAATTGTACAAGTATTGTTCGGGTCTTCTATGTTGTTGTCAATTGTTTTCGGAGTATTCCTTTTTCGTCCGAATTTGAAATCGTCAAAGACTTTGCTGGTGGCATCTATTCTACTTTTACTGGCTACTTATTTTATTTCGCCTGACATTGATGGAGGGAAATATTCAGGATTTTCAAGAAGAACATTGGCACTAATAACAGGAATCCCACTTATTGTTGTAGCATTATTTGCTTTCTGGATTGCGAAGAAAAAGAATGCCGAAAGCCTGCGTAGTGGACGCTAAACGAAATCAATAACTAACTGTTTAAATATTTTTATAATTATGAAATTAAGAAATGTAATGTTTGGGCTGGTCATTGCGCTAGCGGTATCCTGCGGATCAAAAGAAACTAAAGAAAACGATACGGTTGCTACAGACAGCACCGCTACAGAAGCTGTTGAGACAAAAGCTCCGGCATCAGTCAAAGAAACTTTGACAAAAGTTTGGGTGGTAGATGACATTAATTACAATGTGGGCCTTAATGCAGCAAAGGATAAAGAGGCATATAAAGCACAGCTTGAAAAAGTACTGGCTGATATGAAAGGAAAAAGTGAATTGAATCTTGGTGCTGATGGGAAAGTTACCGTTGAAATGATGGACCATACCAATACAATCAAAAATTACACTGGAACCTGGTCGCTTACTGATGAGGACAAAACTCTAAACGTAATGCCTGAAGGCGCATTGGATCCGTTTCAATGGACTATTTGGGAAATTAGTCCGGAAAGCTTGTCGTTATTGATAAATAATACGACGATGAAATTCGTTCCTAAAAAATAAATCAACAACATCTTACTTAATTCATTGGTGAACCACAGCCGAAAGGTTGTGGTTTTTTTGAGATTATTTAAGCTTAATATAAAACATCTGAAAATGAAAAAAATTCTATTTGTTCTGTTTTTGGCGATGAGCGCTACCAGTTATGCGCAACTTTCTGCCTATATCAACGGGAAGGCAATCAAAGAAGGAGCAAGCGTCTCCAAAAAAGATCTTGCATCGCTGCAGGTTGGTTTTAAGAATCAGAAAAAAGTCACCATTATTTCCGGAATAAGCGCACTCTATGTTCAGCTTCTTGACGCAAATAAAAAAGATATCCAGTCTTTTTTCCTTCAAAAAGACGGCTATGTTGCCATCGAAGATTTTTTTAAAAGTAACACCCCAACAACAAAGTATAAAGTATTTGGTGAAGGAGGTTTTCTTAGCAATGGCAATACGCTTGATTGGATATTGTCAGCAGCCGTTGGGCAAGAAGCTCAGAAAACCATACAGGTAAAAATCGGGTTGTACGTTGCTGAAGAAACAGGTTACAGACAGTACGGGCAAAGTGTAAGATTGTTAGAGCCTATGACATTCAACGTGCCGATTTGGGACGCAAAAAATGTGACTATGCCATTCCTCGACCTTACTATCGATAAGACCAATATAGCGGGGGATATGGACACCAAGCAAAACGGGATGTTAGGCAGAAAAGAGACTGAGATTGGATATAGGCTCATTGAAAAAGACAAAATATGGTATACTGCTTTTGCTCTTGATAGTGATAAATATCCGGGGCTGAACGCCAAAGAAGTAGCAGACGATTTTATTCATGCAGGAACGTTCTATGCGAATTATAACCAGATGAATGATAAAAAACCATTTAAGGATTATGATATTCAGAAATATACATTGCCTTGGGACCATATCAACGATTTGCTGGATTCGAAAAACAGGCTGTCTAAACTTTCCTACCGTGTCAACAAAGAAGCCAAGAATAGTAACCTGATGAATTTGTTTGAAACAGTTACTATCAATGGCATGAAAGGCTATGCATTTAAAAGCAGTACGGATGAACGTGAGCATATTAATGCGACCAAATGGACTCCAAAAGGGAACTTTGTTATTTACATCCTGGAACATCCAACGAATCCAAAACTGACCCTTATCATTTCAAGCTCTGTAAAAAATAACGGAAATACTCTGGAAGAAACTGATGCGCTTCTCCAGACTTTTATCAATAGCATCAAAAAATAATAAATAGTATAAGGTTGTTTAAAACCGCAGTTATTAACTGCGGTTTTTTTATTTAAGTAAAATAACTAATGTAGTTTTGTTACTATCCTTTTGTAGTAATCAGTTTTCAAAACCTGATTCTTCTCACAAATTTTTTACTGCTGGGTTTTTATTTCAGGCGATTTCCAAAAATAAGCAGGGTCATGAGTGATAACATTATTTTTTAGATACTTATTACTGTCTTTGTCAAAACCAGTTGGGATGAGCGAAATATATTGTAAATCGGCATCGGCTTGTCTGTATCTGCTTTCTGTATTGAACTGGCTTTTGTTAGTGCACTGAATCCAATATAGGTTTTTGGCCATATAATTATCAAGATACCAGATTTTGGTTACTTTCGTTTCTGAATTTAACTTCATGGACTGATTGTTTCTTAATCGTTCCCTAACTTCTTCAATACTCAGCAGGTTATTGTTTTCGTCCATGACATAAGCCCCGTGAGAAGCATCCATCCAAAGCCATTTTTTTAGCGTTTCTGAATATACACTATTAATGACATGGCAGTCGGTATCCGTGTCGTCTTTTGGCATACAGGTTACGTAGCGTGATTTAAAACCCATTGCGAGATACATTTCATTTAATGTCATAGCCTTGTGTCTGCAATTGATTCCTTTGCCTGTTGCCTTATGGTAGTTATAAAAATCAATGGCATCAAATTCACATAGTGCCCAATTGGTACCGTCATATTTGATACTGTTGGTAACAAACAACATGATATTGATTATTTTTGAAACTTCATCACCTGTTCCGGCTATAGAATCCAACTTGAAATATCGTTTCACTTCTGTTAGATTGCGGTCATTTGCTGCCTGATAATTAAAGGCGGGTAAAGAACTTTTATTTTCTGATATGTAATTCCCGGATTGCTGTAGCAGGAATAACTTGTCGTATTGTTTTAATTGACTAAATGCCTTTATAAACTTTTTCTCCTTGCGAATGTTTGTTAAATCGGCATCATTTAGCGCATTCTGATAATCTTTATAACCCCAGTCTATTGCTTTTTCAAAGCTGGCAATTGCTTGTTTTTTTTCATTTAATAATGATTGTAAACAAGCCAAATTATAGTAAACATTGGCATATACATCTTTAATGGTAGGTTGGAATTCCTGCTTTTCTTTTTCAGTTAATTTTAAATTATCTAATGAAGTAGCAACTGTGTTTAAAACTGTAGCGGCCTGTTGGTATTCCTTTGCGGGATAATGTTTGTTATACTCGACTTGTGCTTTTTGCAAGTCCGAAAGAAATTTGTTCCATGTTGGTGAGCTGGATTGTGCAAATGAGCTGAATGCAAAAAATGCTGCCAAAAATAAGGTAGTCAAAAGTTTCATAGGTCGTTCTATTTTTTGATGATTGATTTTAAAAATATGATTTTTTAAAACTCTTTTGCATTAAGACGAGACTCCTTTTGAAATGTAACAGAACATTGTGAAAAAATAAAAAAAGGGGTAGGTTTTTAAGGTGTGGATGTTTTAAGAGGTTCAGCTTACATAAAAGCCCAACCGAAGAGTTCAGCCTGGTTTTTTAGGATTCATTATTGTTTTTACTCTTGTAATGCAACTGTGTTAATCCTGTATCAAACGTTTTTGCCTTCACGAATTCAAGTATTTGTTCAGGTCTTCCATCCTTGAAAAGTCTCGTTCCGTTGCCTAATAAAACCGGGATAACCGAAATTTTGAATTCATCTATTAAAGTATGCTTCATTAGCTCATTTATTATTTCAGCACCACCGTCGCAATATATATTCTTTCTCTGTTCGGATTTCAATTGTTTAACTAAGTCGGTAATGCTTCCCGTATAGAAAATAGTTCTGCCTAGCTGAGGACGTTCCGTTCCTGTAATGACATACACATCTCTTTGTCCGTTATCGTAATGGGATGGACCGATTTCTTTTAATACATAATCATAGGTTTTTCTGCCAATAATTATTGTGTCAATTGTTGATACAAATTCCGAATAGCCATAATCCTCCCCCTCTTTTTCTACGAGTTTCAGAAAGCTGAGGTCATCATTAGGTTTTGCAATGTAACCATCTAAACTCATTGCAATGAAAAGTGATATTTTTCGCATCTATTATGCATTTAATGTTTTTGCAAATTTATTTTTAGACAAACAATAATGCTTTGTAAAAATGCGACAAATTACAGATGTGATGGCCAAAGTCCGGTATTCCGTCTGATTTCATTACTAAGGTGCGAATGATCATAATAACCACATTCAAAGGCTATATCTAATAAACTCCGGTCTTGTTTGGAATTTTTAATCACACGCAGTGCATTCTGAAATCGAATAATATTGGAATATTCTTTTGGAGTTAATCCGATGTATTTTTTAAAATTCCTTTCAAGCTGCCTTACGGTTGTAAAGTTCTTTTTTGATAGTTCGGAAATACTTATTTGCCCGTTTGTCAAATGTATGTCATTAATAACGGGTTGTAATTGGATGTGTTGGCTTTTTACTCTTTCAGAATAGAAATGGTCAAAGTAGCGGAATGGGTTGTCAACTATTTTATCAATATCAAATGAGTTGTGTTTTTCAAATTCAACAGTATCATTAGTCAGCTCATTTTGGTCAGCATAATTATAGAAATTAGCAAAAGTTGCAGGTTTCAGGCAAACACCTAACAAATGAGTGTTAATGTTAATAAAGCTATCTTTGAAAGAATTCATTGCACCAACTATATAGGTTTTTCCAAACTCCATAGAAACTGAACCGTTATCCGTCAAACAAGTATCTCCCAAATTTATTAGAATGCCGGCACAGCCATCAGGGAAAACCCGTTCTCTTTGGAGTTCGGCTTCGTTTCCTTTTAATTCCCAGTAAAAATGAATAAAAGGATTTAAATCTTTATAAGGTTTTATTATTTTGTACTCCATTGGTTTTGGTATTGTTCGATACAGTGCTAACAAGTTATATGCCCAAACACGATATATCTTCACTGTTGTAGAAGTGTATTTGCCGCATCATCAATAACCGTTTTACAATACTACACAAAAAAAACTTTTGGATTGATTATTTTAACACAGTAAAAGTACTCCGTTTGAAGTCCCAACATTTGGATTTTCTTGTTTTTAAACACGTCCTGAAAAGAACGAATATCCTGTAATGGTTTACAGTAATCCGCTTATAGTTAGCACTTGTTCATTGTTCCGGATTTTTTCTTGCTTTTGAACTATCATTGTAACGTATTTGTGTGATTTCGTGATTTGCATTTCGTCATTATCGTTCAATGTTCAAAGAATAAGATAATCAATCTAATCATTAATCTGTACAGGCGAATATGGTGATAACCCATTAAAAATGCCGGAATACTTTCTTGAACATACATTGAATTTATGGTTTCGATTTACAATTTGCTCCATATCGATAGTACCCAATACTTTGTGCAGGCTGTTTAAAAGATGTTCAATGAAAATGTGAAATAGTAAACTTGTATATAATATTTTCTGTCAGTTTCTTTGGAACCTACAAAATGCTTTATATGTTTGCCGTCGAAAATTTATTAACCCGCAATAACAAATATGAAAAGAATAATTACAATTTTATTAGTATCACTAAGCCTACAGTTGTCAGCGCAATGTGTTCAAAAGGCCGGCGCAGGATCCTCCTGTACTTTTGTAATCAAATCAGACGGAACACTTTGGGCCTGGGGTAGAAATAACTATGGCCAATTGGGAATCGGTAATACTACTAATACTCCGGTAAAAACCCAGGTCGGTACTGCTTCAAACTGGCAAAATATAGAAGGCGGGCAATTCCATACAGTAGCCATAAAAGCAGATGGGACGCTTTGGACATGGGGCTTTAATTCCAGCGGCCAGTTAGGGCTTGGTAATACCACTAACAGAACCATCCCAACTCAGGTATCCTCCAGTAATGTCTGGTCTAGCGTAGCTGCAGGATATGATCATACAGTGGCAATTACGAATGATGGAACCATGTATGCCTGGGGTCTAAACGATCATGGCCAGTTAGGTGACGGTACCACTACCAACAGGACTACTCCCAGACTTATCGGAACGGGTTGGAAGAGTGTTTCTGCAGGAAATAATGTCACAATCGCTGTAAAAACGGATGGTACACTTTGGGGTTGGGGCGAAGGCAGTCAGGTTGGTGATGGCACAACTGCTGACAAACGTTCGCCTGTTCAGCTAGGAACAGCCACCAATTGGAAGAGTGTAAGCCGTGGTGTAAGCCATGCCTTAGCTTTAAAAACGGATGGGACACTTTGGGCATGGGGAACGGGCGGACGTGGCCAAATGGGTAACGGTACTACTTCCGGATACTCAGTACCTACGCAAGTGGGAACTGATACTAACTGGGAAAGCGTTAAGGCAGGTTTTTTCTTCAGTATTGGTAGGAAAACTGACGGTACGATATGGGCATGGGGACAGAATACATACTACCAGTTGGGCTTAGGGGCAAGCACTGCGGATGTATTGGTTCCTACTCAAATTGGTACTGAAAATGACTGGCGTACCATTTCAGTAGGTACAAGTTCATTATTTTCCGGAGCTATAAAAAATGATGGTTCATTCTGGGCCTGGGGCTATAACAATTACTCGCAATTGGGTGACGGGCTTACAGGGCGACTGCAGGTGCCGACATTGATTGCCTGTCCGGGAAGTATGATCGTAACTGAAACGGCCTGTGACAGCTATACCTGGGCAGCTACTGGAATAACTTATACTACAAGCGGAATCTATATCGATTCGGTTACCAGTAATGAATTGCATTTGACCATCAACAACAGTACGACATCGAGCGTTACCGAAACGGCTTGTAACAGTTATACCTGGGCTGAAAACGGAACGACTTACACAACGAGCGGAACCTACACCCATGTTACGACCAACGCTTCCGGATGTACAAACACCGCAACGCTGAACCTGACCATCAATAACAGCACGACATCGAGCGTTACCGAAACGGCTTGTAACAGTTATACCTGGGCTGAAAACGGAACGACTTACACAACGAGCGGAACCTACACCCATGTTACGACCAACGCTTCCGGATGTACAAACACCGCAACGCTGAACCTGACCATCAATAACAGCACGACATCGAGCGTTACCGAAACGGCTTGTAACAGTTATACCTGGGCTGAAAACGGAACGACTTACACAACGAGCGGAACCTACACCCATGTTACGACCAACGCTTCCGGATGCACGAACACCGCAACGCTGAACCTGACTATCAACAATAGTACGACATCGAGTGTTACCGAAACGGCCTGCGACAGTTATACCTGGGCGGTAAACGGAACGACATATACAACGAGCGGAACCTACACCCATGTTACGACCAACGCTTCCGGATGTACGAACACCGCAACGCTGAACCTGACCATCAATAACAGCACGACGTCAAGCATTACAGAAACGGCTTGCGACAGTTATACCTGGGCGGCAAACGGAACGACTTATACAACGAGCGGAACCTACACCCATGTTACGACCAACGCTTCCGGATGCACGAACACCGCAACGCTGAACCTGACCATCAACAACAGCACGACATCAAGCGCTACCGAAACGGCCTGCGACAGTTATACCTGGGCGGCAAACGGAACGACTTATACAACGAGCGGAACCTACACCCATGTTACGACCAACGCTTCCGGATGCACGAACACCGCAACGCTGAACCTGACCATCAACAACAGCACGACATCAAGCGCTACCGAAACGGCCTGCGACAGTTATACCTGGGCGGCAAACGGAACGACTTATACAACGAGCGGAACCTACACCCATGTTACGACCAACGCTTCCGGATGCACGAACACCGCAACGCTGAACCTGACCATCAACAACAGCACGACATCAAGCGCTACCGAAACGGCCTGCGACAGTTATACGTGGGCGGCAAACGGAACGACTTACACAATGAGCGGAACGTACACCCATGTTACGACCAACGCTTCCGGATGTACCAACACGGCAATATTAAATTTAACCATAAACAATTCGGAATCTCCGGTTGGTGAATCGTCCCAGACAATAACCGTTGACGTTTCCGGTGATGCAACAATCTCTGATATTGTTATCAGTCCGTCAACTGTTGTCTGGTATGCCTCTGAATCGGATGCAATATCACATACTAATCCGCTGAACAGCACTACAACTTTGGTGAACGGAGCTACTTATTATGCAGTCTATACGACAAGTCAAGGTTGTAGCAGCGCTCCATATCCGGTAACGGTTTCGGTTGCCTTGGGTACGAATTCTTTTAATGATGCAAAGCTTAGTTTTTATCCAAATCCAACTTCGGACGTGCTGTACATTAAATATAGCCATACAATTAATACTATAAGTGTAAATAATGTATTGGGCCAGGAAGTATATGCCAAATCGATAAATGCGAATGACGGAGTAGTGGAATTTTCGAATTTACCGTCAGGGAATTACTTTGTTAAGGTAACTAGTGGTGATTCCGCGAAAATTATTAAAATTATAAAAAAATAAATAAAACAATTGCTTAATGACTAAATCCCAAATTCTGATAAGAGTTTGGGATTTTTTTATGATACGGTTAGTAAGTAAACAAGTTTGAAAGTAAAGATAGGTTGCCTGGATTGACAGATGTATTGTGAAGGTCGGGAGAAAGCTGTTAGTGAGGTTTTACTTTTTTAGCCATTGCTGAAAACAAACATCCTGTGGCAAAATTTATAAACGTTGTGCCAAAGAAAAAGCCTCACTAGGATTTCCTGGTGAGGCTTAAGTTTCTGTGGGCGATGAGGGATTCGAACCCCCGACCCTCTGGGTGTAAACCAGATGCTCTGAACCAACTGAGCTAATCGCCCTTATTACCTCACATCATTTTGATTATTGTAATGGTGTTCGGTGAACTTGTTTGCGAGTGCAAATATAGACTGTTTTTTTATATCTGCAAACAATATTCGTAAAAATTATAAAATTTCTGCCACTACAAATGTGCTTCCGCCAATGTAGATAAAATCCGTTTCAGAAGCATTTTCTAAAGCGTTTTTGTAAGCTTCTGCAACAGAGGAGTATACTTTTCCGTTAAGCCCAAAAGTTGCTGCTTTTTCTTGTAATGCTGTTGCGTCTAGTCCGCGGGGAATATTGGGCCTGCAAAAATAATATTTGGCATTTTTTGGAAAAAGAGGCAGTACATCATCCAAATCTTTGTCGTTTACAACACCCAAAACAATGTGCAGAATGTCAAATTTTTGACGAGCGACCTGTTTCATAACAATTTCCAGTCCGTGTTTGTTATGGGCTGTATCGCAAATTACCTTAGGAGCTTCTTTTAATTGCTGCCAACGTCCTTGCAATCCGGTGTTTTTTATGACATTCCAGAGTCCATCTTTTATATTTTCTTCTGAAATTAGAAAATTACCCTGCGACTGCAGTGCGCGAACGGCCTGTAATACGGTTTTCTTATTTTGTTCCTGATAATCTCCCGTAAGGGTAGAAGGGAAGGTAGTGTTGGTTAAATCGGAAGCGAAGTATATTTCAGACTGCATTTCTGTTGCTCTTTTCTCAAATACGGGTCTTGTTTCTGTAGTATATTCTCCAATAACTACAGGAGTTTTTGGTTTGATGATTCCGGCTTTTTCAAAAGCAATCTTTTCCATCGTATTGCCTAAAAACTGTACATGGTCCATCCCGATATTGGTAATAACAGAAAGTAAAGGAGAAATGATATTGGTGGAATCCAATCGCCCGCCCATACCCACTTCAATAATGGCAATATCTACCTTTTCCTGACGGAAATAATCAAAGGCCAGTCCAACGGTCATTTCAAAAAAACTCAACTGGTTCTGTTCAAAAAAAGATTTGTTTGCAGCGATAAATTGTATCACAAAATCTTCTGAGATTTCTTTGCCGTCAATTTTTATTCTTTCCCTGAAATCTTTTAAATGAGGAGAAGTATAGAGTCCGGTTTTATATCCGGCTTCCTGTAAAATCGAAGCCAGAAAATGAGAGGTAGAGCCTTTTCCATTAGTTCCGGCTACATGAATTGTTTTAATGTTCTTTTCCGGATGATGAAGATGGTTGGCTAATAAAACAGTATTGGTCAGGTCTTCTTTGTAAGCCGAAGCGCCTTGTTTTTGATACATTGGCAGCTGGCTAAACATCCAGTCTAAGGTTTCGGTATAGGTCATCAGGAGATGATTTCAGTAATTTAATTTAAGCCGAAGTTATAAATGATTTTACCAACCTGGCGGTCAGGGGCATCACTGCTTGCCTGCCATTTGGTTCTCATGGCGGCTTGTTTTGCCTGGTCTCTTAAACATTTGGCTGTAATGGTAGTTCCCTTGATTCCGGCAGTAGCGCTAATGGTATTGCCGTTTTTATCTACAGACACTTCAACAACAACAATCCCGGTTTCATTACTGCAATCGCTGTTGGGCATTGGTTTTGACAAAGCTTTTCGGTTTCCTAACGAATAACCGCCTCCGCTTCCGCCGCCAGAGCCTGGTCCGCTTCCCGGTCCATTTCCGGGACCGTTACCCGGTCCGTTCCCGCCTCCGGTTCCTCCGCCAGAGCCACCATCGCCATAATAATTGTTGGAATTTTTATCGCCATTCAGCTTTCCTTTATTTCCCGATATTCCATCGTCACCATCACCGCCTTTATTGGCACCACCCAAAATGCTGGAAAGTGCATCATTTGTGGATTTGGATGGTTTTTTGACTTCAACCGGAGTAGTAGTAGGTTTTTTGACTTCTGTTTTGACAGGCTTTTTTGTTTCGGTAACAGAAACAGCATCCTCATCAGAGTCTTGCGTCAAAATGTCTTCCTGTGAACTGGCTGTTGGCTGTGGTGCTGACTTTGTCGTTTGGGTTACTTTTAAAACCTCACTGGTATAATCAGCACCAGAACCAAACTCACTATCGCCAAAATTTACGGTCACACCTCCACCTCCGCCTCCGGCAAGTTCCTGGATTCTTTCCTCGGTAGCAAATTTGATCAGAAACAAAAGCAATAGCAGCAACGCAAACAAAGCTGTTGTGATGGCTAAGGATTTTTTTTGTTCGTCAGAAAGGGTGACATTCATAGTTTTTGCGAATTATGCTTGATAAAGATAACGTAATTATCGAAAAAATGTTATCTGAATACTATCAATAATTAGACCAACTGTTTTAGGGCAATTTCGAAAGCAGTGGCGCTGATGTTTTTCTTGTCAGCATTCAGGTCATGCGCTTTCTGGATTGCATTTTTGATGGTTTCAGAAGTATCGCTAAAGATAGCTTCGTCTGTCATCTGTACTTTTTTCTCCATGAAATAAGCAAATACCCTTGCCATTCCGCAGTTTGAAATAAAATCAGGAATCAGGCTTATCTTTTTGTCGGCAGCTTCCATAATCGGGCCAAAGAAAATCTCTTTATCAGCAAATGGAACGTTGGCACCACATGAAATCACTTCCAATCCGGCAGCCGCCATATTGTCTAATTGCTCTTGAGTAACCAATCTTGAAGCAGCACACGGAGTGAAGATTTCAGCACCGATAGTCCATATTTTTTGATTGATTTCTGCAAAAGAAATCATATTGTCTGCTACAAGCTGGTTGCCGTTTTTATTAACGAATAAATTTCTGATTTCTTCAAAAGTAAAACCGTTTTCGTTGATAACTCCGCCATCTCTGTCGATAATACCCACGATTTTCGCTCCTGAATTAGCCAGGTAATAAGCCGCGGCAGAACCAACATTTCCAAATCCCTGAACGATGGCTTTTTTACCTTTGATGTTTCCGCCGTAGATGTCATAGAAATGACGCACCGCTTCCGCAACACCAAAACCGGTAATCATGTCGGCTACTGTATATTTTTGGTTTACATCAGGAGAGTAGATAGGATTTTCAATAACTTTTACAACACCTTGACGCAATTGTCCGATTCTGTTGATTTTATCAGCTTCGCTTGGTTTGAAATGTCCGTTGAAAACTCCTTCTTGTGGGTGCCATACACCGCATTCTTCAGTCATTGGAATTACTTCGTGGATTTCATCAACATTCAAATCGCCTCCGGTTCCGTAATAGCTTTTCAATAAAGGAGAAACGGCTTTATACCACCTTTGTAAAACGCCTTTTTTTCTTGGGTCGTTCGGGTCGAAATTGATACCGGATTTAGCTCCGCCAATTGCCGGCCCTGAAACTGAAAATTTTACCTCCATGGTTTTTGCCAAAGAGAGAACCTCATTCACGTCAAGTCCTTTTCTCATTCTTGTTCCACCTCCGGCAGCACCACCGCGAAGCGAATTGATTACTGTCCACCCTTCGGCTTCAGTTTCGGAATCTTTCCAGTTGAATATTATTTCAGGCTCTTTATTCTCAAATTTCTTAAGTAAATCTTTCATTATATTGTATTATTTGTATGTTGTTTTTTATTGGTTTGCAAATATAGTTTTAAAAGCATCAATGCGCAAAGTTTTAGAAATTCCGTTTATGGCAGGAATATTTTTCCTGAACTGTGGTCGTGTTTGGCTCCGGTCACGCTAGCCAGTACATTCACTTCATTTTGCAGTTTTAAAACGCCAAGCAAGGCAAAAATCAGCGCTTCTTTATATTGTACTGTTTTGTCATCCGGCACTTCGAATTTCATTTCAGGTAAATGGAAGGCCATTCTCTCGAGTAAAAATTCATTATAGGCGCCACCTCCGGTTACCAGAAGTCTTCCTGTTTTTTTAGGAACGGCTAACAAAGTCTGTATAGCGATATGCTCTGTAAAAGTCCGCAATTTGTCTTCTATGGAAATGTTATGTCTTTCCATCATAGGCAGTATGATTGTTTTTACAAACTCATAGCCTAGGGATTTAGGATAGGCCTGAGCATAAAAATCAATGTTGTTAAGTTCCTGTAATAGCAATTCAGAAATAGTTCCGCTTCGCGCAATCGTTCCTTTGTCGTCATATTCATAACCTAATAGGTCGGCATAAAAATTAAGTACCGTATTGACAGGAGAAATATCAAATGCGATTCTTTTATCATCCTGTTTAAAGGAAATATTGGAAAAGCCGCCAAGATTCAGGCAAAAATCATATTCGGGAAACAGGAAACGGTCACCAATTGGAACCAATGGAGCTCCTTGTCCGCCATATTCCACATCCTGTACGCGGAAATCGCAGATTACTTTCTGATTGGTAAGTTTTGCTATTTCCGGAAGATTTCCAATCTGCAAGGTAAAACCGTTTTGGGGCTGGTGCAGGATTGTATGTCCGTGAGAACATACACCATCCAGATTTTCCAACTGATTTGCTGCGATAAAATCAGAAATCACATTACCTAATAATAAGGTATAATCTGTATTTAGTTTTTCGAGTTCTTCTGGTGAAAAATCTACTGCTTTTTTTAGTCTGAAAACCCAGTCTTCCGTATAAGGAACTGCCTTGGTTTCCTCAATTTGATAGTGCCAGCGGTTTTCCAACCGACTAAAAATTATATGGGCCAGATCAATACCATCCAAGGATGTGCCTGACATAACTCCGATAACGTTATAGTTTTCTTTAGCCATAGCGCCAAAATTAGGCAATCTTATTGAAAATTTGATATTTAATATTTACATTTGGGCGCACAAAAACAATAAAACGGCAAATAATACCTTTAAAATTATGGATTTTAAACTAACCGAAGAACATCTGATGATTCAGCAAGCGGCAAGAGATTTTGCTCAGGCAGAACTGCTTCCAGGTGTAATTGAAAGAGACGAACATTCAAAATTCCCAACAGAACAGGTCAAAATGATGGCCGATTTAGGTTTCCTTGGAATGATGGTTGACCCGAAATATGGTGGAGCCGGATTGGATAGCGTTTCTTACGTTTTGGCAATGAAAGAAATTGCAAAAGTAGATGCTTCGGCAGCAGTAGTAATGTCTGTGAACAACTCACTTGTTTGTGCAGGTATAGAGAAATACTGCAATGAGGAACAAAAACAAAAATACCTTGTGCCTTTGGCTAAAGGTGAAGTAATAGGAGCTTTCTGTCTTTCTGAGCCGGAAGCCGGAAGTGATGCGACTTCTCAAAAAACAACAGCAATTGACAAAGGTGACCATTACCTTTTGAATGGTACAAAAAACTGGATTACTAACGGAGCTACAGCTTCTACTTATATTGTAATTGCTCAAACCGATATTGAAAAAGGACATAAAGGAATTAATGCTTTCCTTGTTGAAAAAGGATGGGCTGGTTTTGAAATTGGTCCGAAAGAGCAAAAAATGGGAATTCGCGGATCTGATACACATTCTTTAATGTTTACAGATGTGAAAGTTCCAAAAGAAAACAGAATCGGTGAAGAAGGTTTCGGATTCAATTTTGCAATGGCAGTATTGAATGGGGGAAGAATCGGAATTGCTTCTCAGGCACTTGGAATCGCAGCCGGAGCTTACGAACTGGCATTGAAATACTCAAAAGAAAGAAAAGCTTTCGGGAAAGAAATTTCCAAGCATCAGGCTATTGCTTTTAAACTGGCAGATATGGCAACGCAAATCAGTGCTGCAGAAATGCTTTGCCTGAAAGCAGCTTGTGAAAAAGATGCGGGACAAGACATTTCACAATCAGGAGCAATGGCAAAATTGTTTGCTTCTCAAACAGCAATGGATACTACTATTGAAGCGGTACAGATTCATGGTGGTAACGGATATGTTAGAGAATACCATGTAGAAAGAATGATGCGTGATGCAAAAATCACCCAGATATATGAAGGAACTTCAGAAATTCAAAGAATCGTAATTTCAAGAAGTATTCTGAATGCATAAATTTGTCAAATTTTGACGTTAAAAAAATCCGGCAGTTTCTGCTGGATTTTTTTTTAACAAATTATTTTAAAATACTATCTTTATCCTCATGAGTCAGAAACCGAGATCTTTAAAAGTAAAAGTTATTATAGGGTATTTGTTGCTTTTTGTAATAGCCGCTTTGTCGGTCTGGTTTATCTATTCTGAAATCCTAAAAATTGCCACTCCCAGTAATAATGCCAATGCAGACAGCCAAAAGGTAATCCGTGTCAGTAATGCAATTGCCAGTTTATATGCTTCTGAAACTGTGGGGAGAAACTCAATATTGACAGGTTCTAAGGCAGATCTTAATGAATATACCAAACTGCTTGACAGTATAAAATTAGAAATTGAAGCTATAAAATCAGAAGCGGATAAAACACAGCTTCCTAAGCTGGATACGATTCAATACCTCTTGCAGAGAAAGAAAAACAGTATCAATGAAATTATAGAATTCAGGAAATATCTCGATACGAGGGCAACCTATAAAAGAGCCGAAAGAAAGGTATATTACACTAAAGATTCATTGGTCAAAAAAATAAAACCGGTGCAGTTTTCGGGAAGACAGCAGTACCGTTCGTTTTTAAATGAAGTACTTACGAAAAAACAGCTGGACTCTTTGAGCAAACTGCCGCTTTCCAATGATTCACTTACTATGGCTATTCAAGGAGCGATAAGGAAAGAAGCTTCACGAGAAATTGATAAGCAATATGAATTAGTGGGAAAGGAGCAGAAAATGCTTGATGAAAACCGATATATTTCCGACCAGCTCCGAACCGTACTTTCTTCTTTAGAAAAGCAGATGTTGGAAAAATCATATGCAAAAATTAATGAATCCAAACGGGCTATTGATAATACAATCCAAACTATTGCATGGGTTGGTGCCATAACATTCTGTCTCCTGATTGTTTTTGGCTATATAATAATAAGAGACCTTACCATAAACCAAAACTACAGAAACCAGCTTGAAGCCCTTAATGCTGAAAAAGAAGACTTGTTGCGAAGTAAAATGATGCTTTTGGCTACCGTTACGCATGATATACAGACGCCATTGGGAAGCGTGATCGGTTTTTCAGACCTGTTAAAAAATACCGATGTTAATCCAAAACAGTTACAATACTTAGATAATATAAAACATTCTTCAAATTATATATTAAAGCTGGTTAATGATTTGGTGGATTTCTCCAAATTGGAAAACAACCGCATTAATATTGAGAAAGTCAGCTTTAATTTTAAAGACCTGATTGAAAGTACCTGCAAGCCGTTAGAGCCGAATGCAGAGAATAAAGGAATCGAGCTCAATTGGGATGTGGAAGAAGTGTTGGATGACAATTTTATATCTGATCCCTACAGGTTGAAGCAAATTTTGACCAATCTGATTTCAAACGCTATAAAATTCACCCAGGAAGGATCTGTTGAGGTTCATGCCAGGGTAGAATCGGCTACCATTGTTGTTTCTGTAATCGATACCGGAATCGGGATTGCAAAGAACAAGCAAAAAGCGGTTTTTAAAGAGTTTACGCAAGCGCATGCCGGAATAGAAAAGAAATTTGGAGGAACTGGTCTTGGCTTGACGATTGCGAAAAGAATGCTACAGCTTTTAGATGGAGATATAGTGGTAGATAGTGAAGAAAATAAAGGTTCCATATTTACGATTACGATTCCGGCCATAAAATCGGAAGCTGAAGCTGTTGAGGTTGGGGTTCCAAATTTGGATTCGGAAACGGAATTTTTGAAAGACAAAAGAATTTTGATTGTTGATGACGATGCGATGCAGCTTTCGCTGATGAAAGAAATTTTCGCGAATTATCCAGTAAAAGTGACTACACTGGTTGACGCAGCCAAAGTGAGAAATCTGTTGGAGCACGAACAATTTGACCTTGTCCTGAGCGATATACAGATGCCTAATATTGACGGATTTGAATTAGTGAGAATTATTCGCAATAACAATAATCCGGAAATAGCAGCTATTCCTGTAATTGCCTTATCTGGTAAAAGAAATCTTAATCCTGAAGATTTTACAAGCAAAGGATTTACTGCATTCCATCCAAAACCATTGCGTCTGGAAGAGTTGTTGCTGCTTATGAAATCCATATTTAATGGAAAGCCTGTAGATGTTGCTGTTCAGGTAGCAGAAGCAAGGAAAGATGAAAAATTATTTGATTTGTCTAGTCTGAATAAGTTTACCCAAAACGATCCGGTTTCTTTAAAATTAATTGTGGATACTTTTATCACCAGCGTTTCCGAAAACACCGAAGCGTTGCGACAAGCCACCTGTGAAATGAACCTGAAAAGGATGTCGGAAGTTGCCCATAAAATGATTCCGATGCTGAAACAAATGGAAGTATATTCAATTTCAGACCTCTTAGAACCAATAGAAGACCAGAGTTTGGAATATGATAAGGAAGAAATGGAAAAGTATGTAGCAATTATTTTCCAAAAATTATCAGTCCTTATTTCTGAATTGGAAAAGGAAATTAGTTAAAGAGATGCTAAGTTGCTAAGGTTCTGAGTTACTAAGGTCGTGTGTTTTGTTTGCGAAATAGGAAGTTATAGAAAACGAGCTTTTCACACCTTTTATAATTGATATAGATTTCCTTAAATCCGCGTCTAAAATGAATTTCTTAGGTAGATTTGAAGTTAGCTTGTCAAATAGTGTGCTTAAGTACTTAGTTGCCGAGATACTAAGTCGCTCAGTAACTAAAAAAACTAAAGGTCGATACTGTATAATTTCAATTTGTTATAAAGCGTTTTCCTATCGATATTCAGCAATTTAGCCGCTTTGGTTTTATTGAAGCCTGCTTTTTCCAAAGCTGAGCGTATAGCCGATTCTTCATTTTCTTTCGAATAATAAGGAATAGCGTTTTCCTGCTCAATGGCAGAACGCATTTCCTGTGGCAAAACGTCAATAGGAACAGAATTGCTCTTCGTTAATAATACAGAACGTTTGATGGTGTTCTTCATCTCACGTAAGTTGCCCGGCCAGTCATAATTCATGAATAGTTCAATGACTTCGTCATCAAAACCCTCGATGTTTTTTTCAAGGTCGTCGTTAGCCAAAGCCAAAAAATGATGAGCGAAAACCATGATGTCCTGTTTTCTTTCACTCAGTTTTGGAGCCTGAATGCAGAATTCATTGAGCCTGTGATAAAGGTCCTCACGAAAATCACCTCGCTTGACTGCTTCTGAAAGGTCTTCGTTGGTAGCAGCAATAACACGAATATCAACCTTGACTTCATGATTGCTTCCCACCGGTTTTACTTTTCGTTCCTGTAACGCACGAAGCAACTGAATCTGGACTTCATAGGAAAGGTTTCCTACTTCGTCTAAAAATAATGTACCGCCGTTTGCTGCTTCAAAATGTCCCGTTTTATCATTAATGGCACCTGTGAAGGAACCTTTTATGTGTCCGAAAAATTCGCTTGAAGCAAGTTCTTTAGGAATGGCACCACAATCAACAGGAATAAAAGGCTTGTCCTTTCGTTTGCTCTGTGTGTGAATGGTGTGGGCAATATATTCTTTTCCAGTACCGCTATCACCAATAATGAGTACCGACATGTTGGTTGGCGAAACAAGACTGATGTATTCATGAAGCTGATTGGATGTCGAGCTGCCGCCTTTTACAAAAGCAAAATCGGAAGAGGAAGTTTCCTTTTTCTCTTTTTTTTCGGTAACAGGCTGTTCCGGCTTTTCAAGTCTCTTTTTTAAGGCCTGCTCTATAGTATGGAGAATTTCGTCAGGATTGATAGGTTTGCCTACATAATCGTAAGCTCCCATTTTCATCGCGCTGACAGCTGTTTTAATATCCGTATAACCGGTCATTAGGACGACCTGGGTTTTAAAAGAAGTTTCTTTTATATATTTTAATATCTGAATACCATCACTGTCAGGCAATCGGATATCAGTAAGGACAACATCAAAAATTTGATTTCGTATCGCTTCTTCAGCTTCTTTCGCATTGAAAGCGTTGGTAACATCATAACCTTTTTTTTGCAAGAAGGTTTTCAGCATTACGCAAAAAGACGTGTCATCATCAATCACCAAAATTTTCGAGCTCATATTGGGGTATAAATGTTTTCACAAATTTAAAATTTTAAACGAATTTTAAATGTTAATATATGTTATAATATAAAACAATAAAGGAGATGCCCCCACATCTCCTTTATATTGCGAAGAATTATAAATTCTTCCTTCAACAAACTTAACTTAAACTATGCTTCTTTTATAAACTCACCTGTAGCCGTGAAATAAGCAGTAACGGTCTTGTCATCTTTTGATAGGACCAGCTTGTATTCTCCGTCGCTAGCAACGTGCGCTTCCTTTATTGTATATCCGCCATATTTAGAACTGATGGTTTTTAAAACATCAGCAGGAATAGCAGATGGTTCAATAGGTTTATATTGTTTTTCCTGGGTTAGGGAAATTTCATTTATCGTTTTATCTGATGCCGCAGCGTTTACTCCAAAACTCAATATTAATGCGGCTAATACTAAAATCTTTTTCATAACAATTTTTTTTGTGGTAATAGCTGTGTTTCTTTTTCGATTAGTTAATAGAAAGAAATGTGCCATTTTGAGAAAGTAATGCGAATTATATGTAAATAACTGTAAATCAATGGTATTTTTATGTTTTGAATTATTGTGGAATATGGGGAATCTGTGTAAAAGTGTGGAATTTGCTCCAAAAAAGTGTGGAATTCAACAATTTTGGTGGCATTTTGAGAATGTAAGAAAAGGATGATTCTCGTAAATTTCACCATAAAGCTTAAAAAATGGTTCTATGGAGGAGAGTGCAGGGATATATTTTGAAAGACTAATGGCAGGATTTTTTATTTTAGCTAAAACCAACCCATTCTTCCAAAAAAAGAAATAGTTTTGAAAAATAATTAATGGCTAATGATACGTTTGTTTTGAACGATAGGCTTCGGTTGCGGATTTTATTTAGCCACAGATTAAAAGAATTATGCAGATTTAAGAGATCTATATATCAAAAAGTATAACTTATAATGCAAAGATAGCTTTGCGATTTAAAATTGAAATGAAAAATATCATTATAACAGGAACAAGCAGAGGAATTGGTTATGAACTGGCTTTGTTATTTGCAAACGAAGGTCATCAGGTTTTGGCCATTTCCAGAAAAACACCAAAGGCATTAATAGAAAATCCAAATATTACCTGTCTTTCTGTTGACCTGGCGAATGAAGCCGATTTGGCTAAAATCGAAAATTTCCTTTCTTCTGCATGGAAACAGGTTGATGCAATCGTTCATAATGCAGGGGCGTTGTTGTTAAAACCTTTTTCAGAAACATCTACGCAAGATTTTGAGCAGATTTATAAGGTAAATGTTTTTGGCGTTGCTTCGCTGACAAGAATCTCACTGCCTTATTTAAAATCCGGAAGCCATGTAGTGACAATTAGCAGTATGGGCGGCATTCAGGGAAGTATGAAATTTGCCGGACTGTCTGCCTATAGTTCCAGTAAAGGTGCTGTTATTACGCTTTCTGAACTGCTTTCTGAAGAATATAAAGAAAGAGGCATTTCTTTTAATGTATTGGCGTTAGGCTCTGTCCAGACCGAAATGCTTGCTGAAGCTTTCCCGGGTTATCAGGCACCACTTTCGGCAAAAGAAATGGCAGATTATATTTATGATTTTACTCTAAAAGGGAATAAGTTCTATAACGGAAAAGTCCTTCAGGTATCTTCCTCAACTCCTTAATTTGTTGTAGAAAGAAATTGCCACTTTTTTATTTTCTATAAAAGTAACCACTTCAATTTTCCTGCCTTTATCAATGGTATTGAAAGTCACGTGGTGCTCTTCAATTTCTTTTGGGCTGTTTAGGGAGCAACTAATATAGGAACCTTGGATTTCGATTTTGAATTGGATAGGGAAAGGATTGTTGTTTTTAATCCGAAGGTCTTTATAACCATAAACCACAGTGGCATCTGCCCCTAAGGGAGTGAATCGCTCTTCTTCGGAATAGATGTCTACAGAATGGTTATGCCTTTCCAGTATCTCTAAATTGGCTAGGAGAGCCGTGTGGTAAATAATTCCGGAAAGTTGGCAAAGTCCGCCGCCCGTTTCTTCAGAAATTTTCTGGTTTACGATATTCCGTCCTTTTTTAAAACCGTTTCTTTCGGAAGGATTTCCCACTATTTTCCAAAAAGAAAAAAGTTCGTCAGGATAAATACAGACTTGATTGATTGCTTTCGAGGCCAGTTTTAGATTGTGGATTTTGTTGTCGAAATGGGTTCCTTTTTTTATTTCCTGTTTAATTGTGATAGAGAAACCGGATATATTTTCTTGTGGTCTTTTTTGGGCAAAGCGATTCTTAGAGATAAATTTTAAATCGGTAATATGTCTTTTAATTACCCTGAATTTTAGTTTTATTGCGGTTGGGATAAGTTTTTTCACTTGGTTGAGCTTTTTCTAATTCGATGACGAGGTAGGAAGAATATTCTTTGAGAAAGGATTTGCAAAAAAAGGCATCTATTTTTTGCAATAAAGGTCGGGCTGAAGAAGGAAATCTGTGGATAGGAAAAAAAAGGATTCCCCGGTAATATTTTATGGTCCAGTCTGGAGTTATAAGACTTTCGATATCTTTTATTGAAAGAGCATTGGCGCCATGCCAGCCTGTTTTTTTATAATTGAAAAGTTTTCTTCTTTTTTGAGAAGGAAAATCAAAAATTAGTTTCCCGCCTTTTTTTAATTTTTGATGTGATTCCTTAAGGAATTCATGCACAGTGACTTTGTCCAAATGCATTATAACGTGAAAAGAGAATATAATGTCAAAGAAAGTATCAGGGTGCGGAATATCTGAAACACTGCCTAAATTGATGTTTTTTTCCGGAAACTTGTGTTTTGCGACATCAATCATTTTTGGACTGATATCTACTCCGTGGCTTGCCAGGTCCAGAAATCTTCCCGTTCCACAGCCTAAATCCAAAATGTTAGCCGAGCTGAGGTGAGGCAAATACTTTTTTAAATAGGCTCTTTCCTGTATGTCGATGTAGGTGCCGTAGGAATTTCCAAACCTGTTTTGGTCGTAAGTGGATGCTAATTCATCATAATATATTTTTATTTCCTCAATCATATTCTAAATGTATAGCATTTCTACCAAAAATAAATAAATTTGTAATAATGAGTGAAGTCTTATCAAAATATCTCCCTGAACATGCAGTGGAACCCTGTTTCGAATTAATTAAGGCTAATGAGGTCCATCTTAAAATTGTCAATGAACGGGTAACGCGCCACGGTGATTATAGAAAAGGCCCCGGGGGAAAACATGAAATTACCATAAATTCAAACCTGAATAAGTACAAGTTCCTGATGACGCTGATTCATGAAATTGCGCATCTTGTGGCTTTTAAAAAGTTTGGCAGGAATATTAAACCCCATGGTAACGAATGGAAATATACCTTCCAGCAATTGATGGTGCCTTTTATCCGTCCTGAGATTTTTCCAAGTCAGGTTTTACCGCTAATGGCGAGGCATTTTAGGAATCCTGCGGCAAGTAGTGATACCGATGCCACTTTGTCCTTGGCCTTAAAACAATTTGACAAAGAAAACGACAAAAGTTATATTTTTGAAATACCTTACGGGAGTTTTTTCAGGATTCATAATGGCAAAATATTTAAGAAAGGAGCTCAGAGAATCAAAAGGTTCGAATGCCAGGAAATAAGTACGGGAAGAATCTATTTGTTTAGTCCCAATGCAGAGGTTGAGCTTTTGCCTGCCAGATGTTAAATGTTGATTAAACGATTTTGATTTGAATTAAGAAATAATAATATTTACATAGAGATTGTGTAAATGATTTATCCAAGATGAATAAAAACTATTTTGCCATATTAATGGCTGGAGGTGTGGGTTCCCGATTTTGGCCGGTTAGTACCAATGAGTTTCCAAAGCAATTTCACGATATGTTGGGAACGGGAGAAACCCTGATTCAAAAAACTTTCAGCAGGCTGTCTAAACTAATTCCGGAAGAAAATATTTTTATTCTGACCAATGAAAGCTATAATGACTTGGTTTTAAGCCAGCTTCCTCAAGTAAGCCAGGAACAGGTATTGCTTGAGCCAGCCATGAGAAACACGGCTCCTTGTATTTTATATGCTTCATTAAAAATAAAAAAGATAAATCCTGATGCTGTTATAGTTGTGGCTCCAAGCGACCATTGGATTGAAGATGAAAGGGCATTCGTAAGCGATTTGCAGACTGCTTTTGATTTTTGTGAAAAAGACAATGCTTTGATGACTCTGGGAATACAGCCTACTTTCCCAAATACAGGTTTTGGCTATATCGAATACGATAAGTCGGATGCAAACCAAGTAAAAAAAGTAAGTCAGTTTCGGGAAAAACCGGATTATGAAACAGCAAAAGAGTTTCTGAAGAGCGGTAATTTTCTTTGGAATGCCGGAATATTTATCTGGAGCGCAAAATCAATTATACAGGCTTTTGAGACCTATCAGCCGCAGATGTATGCTTTGTTCATGCTTGGTTATGGTGCCTATAATTCTGATTTGGAAAAAGTTTTTATTGAAGAGAATTATGCCGAATCTGAAAATATTTCGATTGATTATGCTGTCATGGAAAAAGCGCCTAATGTGTTTGTGCTTCCGGCCACTTTTGACTGGAACGATTTAGGAACATGGGGCTCTTTGTATGAAAAACTTCCAAAAGATAACCAGTTGAATGCTGTCGTAAACGCATCTGTAGTTTTGGAAAATGCTTCCAATAATATTATTCGTACCGATGCTAAAAAATTAATCGTTATTGATGGATTAAACGACTATATCATTGTTGACAAGGAAGATGTACTGTTGATTTATCCTAAAGGGAAAGAGCAGGAAATAAAGAGAATCCGAGAGATTGTAAACAAATAAAAAGCCTGCTATTGCAGGCTTTTTTTATTTTTCTTCTTTGTCCTCATCTTCGATATCGGCTAGTAGGCTTTCGCGCACTTTTTTAAACAGGTCGGACGAGTAAACGAATTCAACAATTGACTTGTTTTTCGTTTCTAAAATTTCTTCATTGGTTCCTTCCCATTCTTTAATTCCGTTTTTCAGGAATACAATCTTTTCTCCAATCTGCAAAACCGAGTTCATATCGTGCGTATTGATGACGGTTGTCATGTTGTATTCTTTGGTAATTTCCTGAATCAGCACGTCAATCAATATGGAAGTTTCCGGGTCTAATCCGGAGTTAGGCTCGTCACAGAAAAGATATTTAGGATTGTTTACAATAGCTCTTGCAATGGCCACACGTTTCTGCATACCTCCCGAAATTTCTGAAGGATACTTGTTATTGGCATCCACCAGATTCACTCTTTCGAGTACCTGATTGACACGGTCGCGTATCTCATTTTTTTTCTTGTTGGTAAACATTTTTAACGGGAAACCTACATTTTCTTCAACCGTCATAGAATCGAAAAGTGCACTCCCCTGAAATACCATTCCAATTTCGGTTCTCAATTCCCTCTTTTCATCTTTACTCAATTCAGAATAGATTTTCCCGTTGAAAGAAATAGTTCCTTCGTCAGGAGTATGGATTCCAAGTAATGTTTTCAGCAATACTGTCTTTCCGGAACCGCTTCGCCCAATAATGAGATTGGTTTTTCCGGCTTCAAAAGTGGTAGAAATCCCTTTTAATATCTGCGCATCGCCAAATGACTTTTTTATATCTTTTACTTCAATCATTAGCTTAAAAGTAATTGTGTTAGAATATAGTTCATGAGAATCACCACGACACTCGTCCAGACAAAAGAAACGGTACTGGCTTTACCTACTTCCAAAGCACCACCTTTCATATAATAACCATGAAAGGAAGGAATAGTTGCCAGGATTAAGGCGTAAACCATTGTTTTTATAAACGCATACACGATATGGAATGGAATAAATTCCGTTTGCAGACCCATAATAAACTCGTCGCTTGATGTCAGGTTTCCGTATACGGAAGCCATATAACCTCCCAAAATACCTAAGAACATACTTAAGGCAATCACGAAAGGATAAAGCATCAAGGCAATGATTTTTGGAAATACCAGATAGTTGAGAGAGTTAACTCCCATCACTTCCAATGCATCAATTTGTTCCGTTACTCTCATTGTTCCAATACTGGAAGTAATAAAAGACCCTACTTTTCCGGCCATGATAATGGAAATAAAGGTAGGGGCAAACTCCAGAATAACAGATTGCCTTGTGGCAAAAGCGATCAGGGTTTTTGGTATCAGAGGATTTGTCAGGTTGAGCGCCGTCTGGATGGCAACAACCCCTCCGATGAAGAAAGAAATAAAAGAAACGATTCCTAAGGAACCGATAATCAAATCGTCAATTTCCTTCAGGATGAGTTGTTTCATATAGGACCATTTTGTTGGCTTATTGAAGATTTCCTTCAACATAATAAAATAGCGTCCTATCTGGGTTAAGTATCGAATTATCATTATGAGTTTCTAAATAATGGCTAAAATACGAAAATTGTCAAGAGTAGCTGGTTTTGCTTTGTGAGTTTTTTAACTAATAAATAACCCTGCAAATCAGAATAGCTTTTCTTTCATTTTTTTCAATCGGTAGTTCCTGATAAATTTAGCCTGTTCCCGGGTAACGAGTAACGGCTTTTTTTGAGACTGGGCTTTAAAAAAGCCTCTGATGTAATCAAAAAACAAAAAAGGTTTTTTCTTTAGCATTGCCAGTTTTGCGGAAGCAATTGCCGTAATAAAAAAACCATAACCTAATGTATAGAAAGCTTCGCCCTGCTTGTAACGTGCTGTTTTGTTATAATTGGCGCCAGTCGGTTTTAAATGCTTAACCTTTAATGATTGGTCTGTTACTACCTTCCAGTCGTAAAATTTACACAACAATTCATCAACGGTATCCCATCCCATAGCAGGCTTAAGAGTGCCAATCTGTAGAAAACATTCTTTGCGATAGGCTTTAAAAGCTCCGCGGATATGGTCTTTGTCTGTCAGGTTTTCAAGAATCCAATCGCCGTTTTTTTCGATATAGGCAAAACCGCCCGCCATGCCTGTTTTTGGGTCTGATTTGAAAATATTGATTATCGTTTCAAAATAGTTTTCCGGCAGTATTAGGTCGGCGTCTAATTTTACAATTATATCATAATTGCTGTCCAGAGTTTCGTATCCTTTGTGAAAAGCCTGAATAACCTTGCTTCCCGGGAGGTGGATAGCTTCAGATGTTTTTTGAACAAGATGTATGTAGGGGTATTTTGAGGCAAATTCCTGTACTATTGCCGAAGTATTGTCGGTTGAATTGTCATCTACCACAACAACTTTTGCCGGAACAGCTGTCTGGTCTGCCAACGACTGTAATGTCAGTGCAATAAAAGCTTCTTCATTGTGGGCAGGAATGACGATATAATAGTTCATAAAGTCAGGAATTATGTACTTTCTCTGCGTATACTATATAATACCTGTTTGTAAATCTTCGCAATAAAGGCCTGATTCCAAACTTTTTTACCGGATTTGCCCATTTTTGACGGTCGAGTATTTTCCATCCGGTTTTTTCCAATAGCCAGTCCAGTTGCCAATCTTCAAATTCATGATAGTGTCTGTCCCACATATCGGTTTTGCTACGGTAAGCAGGTGAAAACCAAAGGCGCATTGGGATAGATATAAATAATTTATCGGACTTAATATTTTGAAGCACAGTGTACGGATTCAGCAGATGTTCAAAAATTTCAAACGCCGTTGTCACTGTGTATTGCTGTGACTGAAGAGCTGTCTGATCTTTATCAAGGTCTTCTCCTGTGGTATTAATAACCTGGAATCCGTTTTCCTTCATAATTTTCGAGAAAGGATTTTCAACTCCCAGGTCCAGGATTGTTTCAGAAGAATTGATATGTTTATTTAAAAAATCGAGCGTAAGCTTGAATCTTTTTTCTGGAAAAGTTTTTTCGTACATCTTGTTTCAAGTTTAAGGCTTCGAGCAATGAAGCCTGAAACCGGAACTTTTGTTATAACCGATACGTAAATGCATTTACATTCATTCCTGCACCAACGGATGCAAAGATAATAACATCTCCTTTACGAAGTTCCTGATTTTCGATTTTTCCTTTGATAAGTAAATCATATAGTGTTGGTACAGTGGCTACGCTGCTATTGCCCAATTTGTGAATGCTCATAGGCATAACACCGGCTGGTGGAACTGCCTTGAAGAGTTTGTAAAAACGGTTGATGATTGCCTCATCCATTTTTTCGTTGGCTTGATGGATAAGTACCTTTTTGACTTCCGAAATGTCGATTCCGCTTTTTTCCAGACAGCTTTTCATAGCCATAGGAACCTGACTCAAGGCAAACTCATAAATTTTTCGACCGTACATTTTAATGTAGCGTACATCCGGATTCAGTTCTTTATTATAGGACTTCCCAAAAAACAGGTAGTTTGCTTCTTCATAAGCAAAAGTTGCGCTTTCGTAGGACAGTAAGCCTTCATTTTTATCTGTACCTTCTACTATCGTAGCACCAGCACCATCGGCATAAATCATGGAATCGCGGTCATGCGGGTCCAAAACTCTTGAAAGTGTTTCGGCTCCAATGACCAGACAGCGTTTTCCCATTCCTGATTTGATGAAAGCATTGGCTTGCAGTATGCCTTCAATCCAGCCGGGACATCCGAAAAGGATATCATAGGCTACACACTTGGGATTTTTTATCTGGAGCTTGTGTTTGATTCTTGAAGCCAGACTCGGCAGGATGTCGGATTGGATTTTTCCATATTGTACATCACCAAAATTATGGGCGACAATAATATAGTCTATAGTTTCGGCATCTATATTGGCATCCTCAATTGCTTTTTGAGAAGCCAGAAAACCAATATCGGAAGCCAGCAAATGACTGTCGGCGTAGCGACGTTCTTCTATTCCTGTTATATCCTTAAACTTTTCAATAATAAGCTCAGTAGGGTGTGATAAGGGCTCACTATTGTCGTCCAGAAAAATATGATTGTCAAAGTCGTGGTTGGCAACTCTGATTTCCGGTATATAGCTGCCAGAACCTATGATTTTTATGTTCATTATTGAATGATTATGTTTTTTGCTAATGTATTAAAAATTAACGCGCTTCTTTGTAAAAAAGTATTATGCATGCATATAATTATCAAATAGTTATTTTTAAGCGCAATAACTAAGAATATGATTTTATTTTAAGCTGATTTATGCAGTTTAATTTGCATTACATTGGCAATGGAAAGTGCTTTGGTCTTTATTTTTTCCGAATTTTCTCCTGAAAAGTTTTCATCTACAGTCAGGTAGAACGTATCAAGCCAGATTTTAAAATGTTGCGGAGACAGTTTGGATTTTTCATTAAGGTCTAAATGGAGTTTAAGCACATTGTTTTTATAATTGCCTTTGCCAAACAGGCTAAGATTCCAGAAATCTACAATAACAGGAAGATGATGTTCCAGGTCTATTTGGGCCACTTCTGTAAACAAGTAACTGATTGCTTTGTTTTGAAGCAATTTTTGATAAAAATTGTCCATCAGGAGAGTCAAATCTTCGCGATTTTCGAGGTCTTTCATGGCGCTTTTTTATGAGTCTTAAAATTAGCTTAATTATCTGAGGAGTGAAAGCAATTGAACTTTTTTTTGTGAGTAAAAATCTTATATTTGCGCCAAAAATCAATCTTTAACTTAAAAAAATGAAAAAAAGTATTTTATTATTAATGTTATTAATGACTTCGTCGTTAATTTTTGCACAATCAGACAAAATTTTTAAACACAGCGGGGAAACTGTAAATGGAAAAGTTATTCGTTTGGATGAATATGTGGTTGTTTTCAAATATGATGGAGAGGATGCTGAAAACTCAATAGGAAAATATGCTATTGAAAAAATTGTTTACGGCAAAAGCGGGAGAGTAGAAGAGGTTTCTGAGAAAATTGAAGTGAGCTCTGAAAAAGACTGGGAAAAAGTTGTTATCCTTGAGGAGAAATCTTATATCGCAGGATTGAAAAAAGTAGATGAGGTAAGAGGTAAGACCGGTCTTATCAATTTCCAGACAGGAAATACAGGTGATAAGAAAGCAGAGAAAAAACTAAAAATGGAAGCTGCAAAATTAGGATGTCCTTTTATTTTGTTAATGGCTGACAAAGCTACTGTTGGTGCTAGTTCTAATGCTTTGGGAGGCTCACAGGTTATCAAAAAAGGAGTTGCTTATAAATACTAATAAGTATCCAAAATAAAAAAAGCCGATAGTTTTACTATCGGCTTTTTTGTTAAGTCTGTCCCATCCTGAAATAAGTTGACACCAAATCGACTTTATTATGAAAGACAACGAAAGTAAGGCAATTAAACGTAGCCAAAAGGATTATAACATG
>NZ_PJND01000012.1 GCF_002846575.1 Flavobacterium lindanitolerans | reverse complement strand
CATTCCGAACAGAGAAGTTAAGCCCGCCTGCGCAGATGGTACTGCAATCCTGTGGGAGAGTATGTCGCCGCCTTCCTTTGAAAAGGGTTCCCGATAGGGAACCCTTTTTTGTTTTTGGGAAAATCCCATAAATAAAATAAGCCAATCCAAATTGGCTTATAAAATTTTCGAAAAGCAAAAGCTATTTAGGTATTAATTTCTAAATCGGTTATATAATCCTGATATTCATAGAAAAACCTTTCAAAAGCATCCATGTTTTCATAGAAGAAATCAAATATGGCTGGCCAGGTTGCCTTATTAAAAAGACTAATCCCTGTTTTTTCAACCCAAATTTTACTTATTACTTTCCCTGTTTCCAGATGAAAGTTTCTTTCAAAAATAACATCCGGAATATATTCGCCCATTAGAATTTGTTTTAAGGACTCAATTTTTTCATAATAGATTTTTCTTTTCTCTTCGTCTTTTGATTCAATATCAATAAGTACTTGTGCTTTTTTATTGTCAACATAAAATTTAAAAGAAAAGTCTTTTATTTTAGTATCGTAAAGAAGCCATTTTCTGGGATATTCCTCAGCGAAATTGACCCAAAATTCTTTTTTTATGATTTGTGCTTCCGCCTTACTATACATTTGGATAAATAGATTTGATTAGAATTAATTTGCGTACCTTTATTGAATCACATTGCAAAATTTATAATGGATTTTCCGGTATTTTTAAAATATATCCCAAAAATAGAAAAAGAAACGCTACCAGCTGTAGAAGCCCATATAAAAATGGCTTCTTTAGACCGTATTTCTTCATTAATTGATAAATCCTACGATAGAGACGGACTTCGAAATGCGGCAGTCATGATGCTGGTCTATCCTAAAAATACAAAGGCATATCTGGCCTTAATTTTAAGAAATGCTTCTACAGGTATTCATTCTTCACAGGTGGCTTTGCCAGGAGGCAAAGTAGAACCGGAAGACATAAATCTAGCGACTACGGCACTTCGGGAAACTTTTGAAGAAATTGGTGTCCTGCCAGAAAGAATACAAGTTATAAAGGCCTTTTCTGAGGTATATATCCCTCCAAGCCGTTTTTTGGTTTTTCCATTTTTAGGAGTATGCCTAAGTGAATTAATTTTTGATCCAAGCCCTGATGAAGTTGCAAAAATGATTGAACTGCCTCTTGAAGATCTTATGGACGATACGAATTTGACAAATGTCGAATTAAAAACATCATATGCAGATGAGATTGAGGTTCCGGCATTTGACCTGCAAGGTCATATCGTTTGGGGGGCAACCGCTATGATACTTAATGAGCTTAAAGAAACGATAAAAAGAGTGCTTTAATAGCGATGATTTTGTATGTTTGCCGTTCTGTTTTAAAAATGCTGAATTAATTATGGGATTGTTTAAAAGAAATCCTTTTGGTCATATACTTTTTTTAAAAAAATGGCTTATCCGGGTATTCGGAATACTCACGCACAGGCGTTATAGAGGCTTTAATGAATTACAGATAGACGGATCTGAAATCATCAGGGCACTACCGGATAGGAATGTATTGTTTATTTCAAACCACCAGACTTATTTTGCCGATGTAGTGGCTATGTTTCATGTTTTTAATGCCAGTTTGAAAGGTAGAGAAGACAACATAAAAAATATTGGTTATATCTGGAATCCAAAGCTTAATATTTATTACGTTGCTGCGAAAGAAACAATGAAAGAAGGACTTCTTCCAAGAATTTTGGCCTATGCTGGAGCGATTACGGTTGAAAGAACCTGGCGTGCCAAAGGAAAAGACATCCAACGTGAAGTCAACCTAAACGATACTGAAAACATTAAAATTGCTTTAGAAGATGGTTGGGTAATCACATTTCCACAAGGAACTACAAAATCTTTTAAACCGGTAAGAAAAGGTACTGCCCATATTATTAAGCAGCATAAACCAATAGTTGTCCCAATTGTTATTGACGGATTCAGACGTTCTTTTGATAAAAAAGGATTACGTTTGAAGAAAAAAGGAATACTTCAGTCTTTTATTATTAAAGAGCCTTTAGATATTGATTATGAAAACGACTCTATTGAAGAAATCGTTGAAAAGGTGGAATACGCGATTGAGCAACATCCTTCCTTTTTAAAAGTACTTCAACCGGAAGTTTTAGAGGAAGTCTTAAAAGTAGAAGAAGAGTTAAATAAAAAAAGAAGATGGGACTATTAATCCCATCTTCTTTTTTTATGACTCAATCTCATTAAAGATCAATCTTTTTCAATTCCTCATAGTTCTTATACAGCTTTCGCATGAGGATGCCATATAGCAATTTGTAGAAAAGCCAGAAGACAGAGGTAAATAGGATTATCATTATAAGCATACTGCCAATAAAGATTGCCATGGTTTTTATACCGTCATGCTCAATTTTATCCTTCATTAAGGCCAAATCAGGATTATAAAAATAAGCAATACAGAATCCTATTATCAGACAGAAAATAATCATTCCCAAATTATACCATACATATATATTTACTGTCCTTCGCGTTTTCAATATGTTTCTCATCAGGACTTTAGTGGAATCTGTCGTTGAGATAAGCACATAGTTTTTATAAAACGCATAAATGAAAAAGATGATAACTGCATAGTGGGCATAAGAAAGTACTCTTAAAAACAATACTATGTTATTTATATCAAGTTTGTTAAAATATTCATCATTATTGGAGAAAATACTGATTCCTATCCAAAACAGAAATTCGAAAATACCTATAATCATGATTAATTTCACTACTGAAGATGAACTCTTATGAATCATCTTATAGATATCTTTTTCCGAAACCTGTTGGAAGGAATCTGCTCTCTTCTGCCAGTCTTTCTTTAATAAATCTAATTCTTTCATATTTTTTATTTCCTTATCAAGGATTTAATATTTTCTTTAATTTCCCTTTAATCCTGTTCATTTTCACTCTCGCATTCACTTCGCTGATTCCCAAAGTTTCCGATATTTCTTCATAATCCTTATCTTCCAGATACATGAAAATTAAAGCTTTTTCAATGTCGTTTAACTGGTATACGGCTTTATACATTAATTTTATCTGTTCCTCTTCTTCATAATTATAATCCTCCTGCTTAATGAAGTGCTTTGTATTGTCAAATTCTGTTGTGGAAATTGACCGCGTGCTTTTCCTGTATAAGGTAATGGCTGTATTTAGTGCAACGCGGTAGGCCCAGGTGGTGAATTTTGAGTCGCCTCTGAATTTTGGATAGGCCTTCCAAAGCTGGATTGTTATTTCTTGAAAAAGATCATTATGGGCGTCTTCACCAGACGTATATAATCTACAAATCTTGTGGATTATATTCTGGTTTTCTTTTAACTGTTTGACAAAAGACTTTTCTAAATCTTGACCCATGTTGTGTTAGTAGCGTATAAAGCAATTTTGTTACAAGTTAGCTAAATTTTATTTTTAGCAGGCCTGGAGTAGCCTTATTTTTCGATAGAAAACTTCGTATCTTGCAGTAAGAATAAAGTAAGATGAATATTCCACAGTCAGATTATCCAAGAATTGTTATAGTAGGTGGCGGTTTTGCAGGAATTGCATTGGCCAAGAAATTAAAAAATAAACCCGTGCAGGTAGTGCTTTTGGATAAGCATAATTACCATACTTTCCAGCCACTCCTGTATCAGGTGGCAACTGGCGGTTTAGAAGCAGGCTCGATTGCCTATCCGATCCGGAAAGTCGTGCACGAATATAAAAACTTCTATTTCAGACTGTGCCATGTCAATGACATCAACACAAAAAACAATAAAATTATAGCCGATATTGGCGAACTCCGATACGATTATCTGGTCATTGCAACAGGTTCCAAGACCAACTATTTTGGGAATAAGGAAATCGAAAGAAATAGCATTGCTATGAAAACCATTCCGCAGTCGCTTAATATCCGTAGTCTTATACTCGAAAATTTTGAACAGGCACTTTTGACCGATGATGAACATGAGAGGAATGCACTTATTAATTTTGTTCTGGTTGGAGGCGGTCCTACAGGCGTGGAACTGGCAGGAGCTTTGGCAGAAATGAAGAATGCCATATTGCAAAAAGACTATCCGGATTTGGATATCAGCAAAATGCAGATTAACCTTATCCAAAGCGGAGAAAGAATCCTCAATACAATGTCTGAAAAATCATCATCTGCTGCTGAAAAATACCTGAAAAACCTTGGTGTAAATGTTTTAAAAAACATCAGGGTGACCAGTTATGACGGAAGGACCATTTCTACCAATACGGATGTTGTTTTGGAAACTGCCACATTGATTTGGACAGCCGGAGTACAGGGAGCAATGGTCAACGGTCTTCCGGCTTCTTCCCTGATGGAAAAAGTTGAAAGAATCAAAGTGAATGAATATAATCAGGTACTTGGTTTCCCGAATATTTTTGCCGTTGGAGATATTGCAATGATGGCCACCGAAGAATATCCGCAAGGTCACCCTATGGTGGCACAACCGGCATTGCAGCAAGGCCGATTACTGGGAGAAAATATTATAAAACTCATTCAAAATAAGGAAATGAAACCTTTCCATTATAATGATAAAGGGTCAATGGCAACAATTGGAAGGAATAAGGCCGTTGTCGATTTGCCTAATTATCATTTTCACGGTGTCTTTGCCTGGTTCGTATGGATGTTTGTGCATCTTTTTTCACTAATCGGATTTAAAAATAAGGCGGTGGTCTTTTTAAACTGGCTCTATAACTATATCCGTTTTGACCGTGAGGGAAGACTGATTGTGAGGCCTTACAAAAAGAAAAGCTTTACCAGTTTTACTTTTGATGAAATCTGATTAAAGAGGATAGTTTTTATAATAACCAATCATGAGCCCTACAAATTTGCTATAACTTTCCAGACCGTCTTTTTGCTGGTTTATCTTTAGGAAATGGTCATAGAAATAATGGAAAAAGGTATCGACAGGTGTTTGATAACTTTTCCAGAAATCTTTTGTTTCCTGAAAGTCCTTCAGTATTCCCCGATGAATAAGCGGCAGGAATTCTTTGCTTTTTCCTTCTTGAATTTTTTCGAGATTGCTCAGGCAGTATTTCAAAGCATAAGAATAGCCTGAATATCTGAAATAATCATCTTTATTATTTATTGATGCAAGATAGCCTATGAAATTGGCCTCGCTTTCTGAAGCATAGCCAATCTGGTGCGCCATTTCATGACAGACCGTTGTAGGGAAGTTGTATTTTGGAATTTTATAATTAACCTGTGCCTCATTTGTAAAAGGATTCAGGTAGCCGCCAAAACCCATATAAGTCAGCGGAAGACTTACCAGAGATTTTTTAATGCTTGGAATTTGGTAGTCAAAGTATGGATGTTTTTTTTCAAGATTGCCATATCCGCTTAGCGTCATCGCGTATATGGTTTTAATATCATAAGGACTGACAACCTGTGAGCTGTCATTTTTTACAATCCTGCTATGGATTTCATTGGTTTTGACAATCATCTTTTTGGTAAATGCTTCCAATTCTTCCAAGGTATATTCTTTATCAATGTTCATTTTGGAATATAAAGGTATGCGATGGTAATTTAAGCCCCACAAACAGTTGAAGAAAAAATAAAAAATAGAAATAGAAGCCAGAATAGAAAGTGTTTTTGATTTCCAGTCTGATTTCCATGATTTCCATGAAAGGACTTCTTTTCTTTTCTTATATAGTTTATACAACAGGAAAATAATCAAAACCAGATACAAAACATCACCTACAGAAAATGGAAGGCTGCCAAAAACGGTTCTTGAAATTTTAGAAACACTCAGATAGAAGCCATTACTGTAGTATTTTTCAATGACTTCAGGAAAAAAAGACACTATCTTGAGCAGAACTACCTGAATCACCAAAAAAATGCTCCAAATAATTTTTGATTTCTTCATGACAGAATGTTTGTTTCCGTAAATATACGACAGAACGATTTAAAGTTTTTTAGAACTCAAATTTTAGGCAAAAATTAATACCACAGACCCGTTCGGAAAGAATAATTAGTCGTAAAATTGCAGTAGGTTTTAACGCAAAATCAAGAGCTTACTTTGATGGTTTATGAAAAAGAAAAATGATGAGAAGATAATTTTTTTCTGTAATGGAAAAAAGTGTGGTAAGTACAATAAAGAACCGAAAGATTATTTCAAAAAGAAAATTGTTGAATTTGGTCTGGAAGATAAGGTTTGCGTTTCAAAAATGGACTGTCAGGGAATGTGCAAAAAGGCTCCGGTAGTTTGTATACAACCAAAAGATGTCTGGAAAAAAGAAGTTTCCGTAAAAAAAGCCAAAAAAATATTTGAAAAACATATCCTCTAACACCGGCCTTAGCCTGGGGGATTTTGTAACTTTGCTATACACTAAATTCAAAATAAATAATGAGTCAGGAAATAAGAAACCTTGAACCCAAAGCACTTTGGAATAAATTTGCCGACTTGAATGCTGTACCGCGCCCTTCTAAAAAAGAAGAAAGAGTCATTGCTTTCATGAAAGATTTTGGCAAAAAACTTGGTCTTGAAACTATTGAAGACGAAGTAGGAAATGTAATCATCAAAAAACCGGCAACTGCTGGTATGGAAAATAGGAAGACCATTGTCATGCAGTCGCATTTGGACATGGTACACCAAAAAAATAACGATACCGTTTTTGATTTTGATACTCAGGGCATTGAAATGTATGTAGATAATGGATGGGTTCGTGCCAAAGGAACTACACTTGGAGCTGATAACGGACTGGGTGTTGCTACAATCATGGCTATTTTGGAATCTACTGATATTCCTCATCCGGCAATCGAAGCTTTGTTTACTATTGACGAAGAAACTGGAATGACCGGAGCAATGGGGTTAAAAGGAGGTTTGTTGGACGGTGAAATTCTGTTGAATCTGGATACCGAAGAAGACGATGAAATTGACATAGGTTGTGCCGGAGGAATTGATGTGACAGCTACTGCTGAATATGATGAAGAAGACACACCGGAAGGATCTGTAGGTTATTCTATTACCGTTAAAGGCTTGCAGGGAGGACATTCAGGAATGGATATTCACAAAGGGCTTGGTAATGCCAATAAGATTATGAACCGTTTGTTATTTGACGGTTTTGATAATTTTGGATTACAAATTTCTGAAATCAAAGGAGGAAGCCTTAGAAATGCAATTCCGCGCGAGAGTGTTGCAAAAGTGATTATCGCTAAGGTTTATGACGAAGCCTTTGTTTTTGATATGCAGGAAATCGTAAATGAAATCAAGACAGAATTCAAGACGATGGAACCTAATCTCGAAATCTTGTTTGAAAAGCTGGATACGGTTCCGGCAAAGGTAATGCCATCTATAGCGCAATTTTATTTCGTCAGGGCAATGTATACTGCCCATAATGGTGTTTATAGAATGAGTGCTGATTTTGACGACCTGGTTGAAACATCCAACAATATTGCAAAAGTTATTGTAGGCGAAGGAAAATTATCTGTTCAGTGTCTTACCCGCTCATCTGTAGAATCTTCAAAAATGGACCTGGCTAACGCTTTGCGTTCTGCATTTGAACTGATGGGCTGTGAGGTAGAATTTACGGGTTCTTATCCGGGATGGACACCCAATGCAAAATCGGAAATTCTTGATATATTGACAGGAATCTACGAGAAGCAAAACGGAAGCAAACCGAATGTGGTGGCCTGCCATGCAGGTTTGGAATGCGGAATATTAGGAACGAATTATCCGGATATGGACATGATTTCTTTTGGTCCTACCATCAAAGGTGCGCATTCTCCTGATGAAAGGGCAGATATCGCTTCAGCTCAAAAATACTGGAAATTTGTTCTGGAAATACTGAAAAATATTCCAAACAAGAATTAATTCTTGTAAAACTTTAAGCCACAGATTAAAAGATTGGCACAGGTAGGATAATCCGAAATCTGTGAAAATCCTCCAATCTGTGGCTGTTTTTTTATCTTTATAAAAACCTTTCCTATGAATTCAAGACAGCAGAAACTCGATGCTTTTGGCAGATTGTTAGATATTATGGACGATTTGCGCGAAAAATGTCCCTGGGATAAAAAACAGACTTTGCAGACTTTAAGACACCTTACCATAGAAGAAACCTATGAATTGGGAGATGCTATTCTGGATAATGACCTGCAGGAGATTAAAAAAGAATTGGGAGACCTTTTGTTGCATATTGTTTTTTATGCCAAAATAGGAAGCGAAACCAATGATTTCGACATTGCTGATGTTTGCAATGAGATTTGTGAAAAGTTGATTTACCGCCATCCACATATTTATGGAGATGTGACTGTAGCGGATGAAGACGAAGTCAAGCAAAATTGGGAAAAGCTGAAACTCAAGGAAGGTAAAAAATCAGTTTTGGAAGGTGTTCCTAAAAGTCTTCCTGCACTTGTAAAGGCAAGCAGAATCCAGGATAAGGTAAAAGGTGTGGGATTTGATTGGGAAGAACCGCATCAGGTTTGGGATAAGGTAGAGGAGGAAATTCAGGAATTCCAGGAAGAAATCAAAAACGGAGACCAGGATAAAATCGAATCTGAATTTGGAGACGTTTTGTTTTCCATGATAAATTATGCCCGATTCCTGAAAATTAATCCTGAAGATGCTCTGGAAAGAACCAATAAGAAATTTATTAAGAGGTTCCAATATCTTGAAAATAAAGCTAACGAATTAGGAAAGCAATTATCCGAAATGACATTGGCCGAAATGGATGTTTTCTGGAACGAAGCCAAGAGATTGTAAAATAAAAAGGCTGCCTAAAAATAGACAGCCCTTTCAAATGAATTATAATTAACACAACTAACCTTTAGATAGTATTTTCAACAATCAATTGCCATTTTTTGGCTATTTGTTCGTTTTCCTGCCAATAGGCTTTTCCTAATTTATCCGTTTCTAAATCGTACAGTACGATTGTGGTTGTATTTCCGTTCTTTAATTTGAACGTAAATATTATTTTGTCATCATTATTCCCTGAAGATGTTTCTTCAATCCTGCAAGAGTTAACTTCGCTTAAATCAACAAAAGAAGCTCTGTCATTTTCTTTATTCAAGTCAATAAATAAAAAGCCTTTATTGGTTTTGTCAAGTGAATAGATTTTCTTGTAATGGGTTTCCTTTGTTGAAAAATCATATTTTCCCTGACGGAAATGATTAAAAATTTCTTTTACTTTCTTTTTGTTTTTTGCCTGATTGTTGGCAATATAGATTAAAGGTATGGCGCAAATCAATGTTAGCACCAACCCTATAATTAGAGATGCTGTATCCATTTTTTTTAATTTAATAAATAGTAATTGTGGGCTGTAATACTTTACAGCCTTTCGATTTTAATTCAACAGAATAAAATCACCAGAAAAAATGGAAGGGAAATAATAAGATTGAAACATTCAGGCATCGGTTGATGTCTTGTTTCAAAAAAGCTGCAGTAGCTTTGCAGGTGCTGAATCCTGAAAAACTTACATCGTAGTAAAATTCAAACCATTTGGCATAGGTAGGAAGGTCTGCTCTTGGGTTTGAAATGGAGTTTATGCTTATTTCCTGATTGATAAACGCAGAAGCCTTGAGAAAATCAACCTGCTCAATTGATTTTTTATTTTGAGGAATGGATATAGCGCCAAAAGCCTTCGCTTCCTCCGTTTGACTAAAAAAGAGAGAAACCAGGAAAATAAAAAACACGGTGATGTTTTTAATCCATTTCATCGCGCAAAGATACCTTTTATCCGAGAGGAATAAAAGGAATACGGTTTTTAAATACTATAAATCAATGAAAAGCCCCACAATTGCGGGGCTTTTATCTGAAAATTTTATTCTGTTTTTAAGTTTCTGACCTGTTTCAGCTTTTCTTTCCACATCTGTAGACTTTCTTTATGTCTTTCAATATTTTTCTTTACTTCAAGCACCATCGGATTGTCTTTTTTTGCATTGGCAAAAAACTGAATGTTATTTTCAAGCTGGAAAATTTCCTGTTGTACTTCTTCAATTTTGCGAATCAGGAAGATTTTCTCATTCTCTAATTTTCTGCTATCGTCAGAGCTGGAAAGCTGGTCAATTCTGCTGTTGAATCGCGCCATTTCCGAATCTTTCTTGCTTAGGCTAAGCTTGTCGAACAAAGCATCCAGTATCTTATTGAATTTTCCTTCAATATGACGTCTGGCGTGTGGCACTTTTCCAAAGCCTTTCCAGGTTTCGATATGGGCTTTGATAGCATCCAAATCTGCTTTGTGTTCGCCTGTCAATTCAAAATCCCTGATGGTTTCAAGATAAGCTTTCTTTTTCTCAAATGCTTCCAGTTCTTCTGAATTTACTTCATTTCTCTGGGCATGAAGTTTGTCAAAATAATGATTACACGCTTCTTTGAATTCTTTCCAGATACTGTCTGAATATTTTCTTGGAACATGGCCAATCTGCTTCCATTCTTCCTGAATTTGTTTCATTACAGGAGTGGTTGCTGCAAAATCTTCACTGTCTTTTAATGATTTGGCTCTTTCCACCAAAGCCATTTTTTTGTTCAGGTTTTCCTGCTGGTCTTTTTTGATATCCTTATAGAAAGAGTTTTTCAGTGCATTGAAGTCACGGACAGCATTTTTAAAGGCAGACCAGGTTTCTTCATTAACATCGGCAGGAACTTTTCCGGTAGCAAAGAACTCATTGCGTAAAGCCTCAACTTTTTCAATTTGAGCCTGCCATGAAGAGTGTGCTTCGACTTTTTCTTTGGCAAGTTCCGCTATTTTTGATATAATCTCTTTTTTCTTCTCAAGATTTTCCTGTTCTGTACCTCTTTGTTTTTCGAACAGTAATTCTCTTTTATCATGGATTTTTTTAGTCAGTTCACTAAATGTGTTCCAAATTGCTTCACGGTGTTCTCTTGAAACCGGGCCTATATCTTCTTTCCAGATTTTATGAAGGTCTTGCAATTCGCGGAATGCCTTGTTAACATCCGGCTCATTCACAAGTTCTTCAACACGGGAAATGATTCTTTGCTTTTGCTCAAGGTTGTGCTTAAAGTCCAAATCTCTGGCTTCTCTGTCAAGATGCAGGTAATCATAGAAATTTTCAACATGGAAATGATAGTTATTCCAAACGTGATTGTATTTGTCTCTTGGAATAGGACCAGCATTTTTCCATCTTTCACGCAATTCATTGAAATGCTTAAGCGTGTCCTTGATATTTTCCTGTGGATTGATTAATTCTTTAAGTTCTTCAACAATAGCCAAACGCACATCCAGATTTGCTTTTAGATTGTTTTGAAGGCTTTTGAAATGTGTGTTTTTCTTGTCTCTATATTGATTGATTAGTGTATCAAATTTGACTTTTAATGGAAGATGGTAATGGAAATCTTCTGTAGTGTCCGGGTTTTCAGCCAGAAACTCTTCTCTTTTCTCTTCAATGAAGTGGTTGTATTTTGATAGGAAAGCAGAACGAAGCTCTTCTACATGGTCTTTCACAGACATTACTTTTTCTACAGCAACAAGTTTTTCCAGTTCTGCTACAAGCGATTCCATGTCCATTGCTTCATAATCCTGCATTGGGATTTCATGACGCTCTTTTAGTGTTTCGTCTTCGCTTTCTTCAGCATTGGAATCTGCTATGGCATCCAAAGCTTTTTGGTTGTCACTCACAACAACGGTTTCTTCCAGTTCTTCCGGAGAAATTTCTATGGCATCCGCAGTTTCAGAAACAACATCATTTGCATCGTCTGAACTTACTTCTGTAGCGTCAGCGTTGTTTTCATTTGGCTCCTCAATTTGCGAATTTTCGTTTTGAGACACATTTTGTGTTTCATTTTCGTTACTTCCATCTGCTTCATGCAGGTTATCATTCTTTTCTTCTAACATCATTAAATGTTTATGGTTGGTAATACTTTCGTTTGGAAAGATAGTAAAGGCATCTGAAAATTCAAAGAAAAACCAATATTTTACTCGATTTTCCGGGTTATTCTTTTTTTGCGAATAGGGCTGTTTCAGATTCTGACGATTTGTTTTTTATTTTTTTTTAAGCTTATCGATTCCAGATTTTCCATGATTTTTCGGCCTGATACTGTAGCATTTCCAAACCGTTTTTAATCTTTGCGCCTTGTTTTTTTGCTTTTTTAAGGAAGATAGTTTCTGCAGGATTATAAATCAGGTCGTGAGCAATATGTTTTGGCGTAAAATACTCATAAGGAATAGGAGGATAGGCATCAGTATTTGGCGATGTGCCAAGCGGTGTGCAATTGATTACAATTTGATGGTTGTCAAAAGTGGTGGCATTGACCAGATTATATCCAATACTTTCGTCTGTTGCCTCTCTGGAAACGAAAGTATATAAAATTCCGAGTTCTTCTAATGCATAGGCAATGCCTTTTGAGGCGCCTCCTGTTCCAAGAATCAAGGCTTTTTTGTGGTGGGGTTCCAATAAAGGTTCTAACGATTTCCTGAAACCATAGTAATCGGTATTATAGCCTTTTAAATTTCCTTTTCGGGTGACTTTTATAGTGTTGACTGCGCCAATCTTTTCTGCTTTTCTGGAAATCTTATCCAGATAGGAAAGTACGGATTCTTTGTACGGAATCGTCACATTCATCCCTTTTAGGTTGGGATTATTCTTAATGATATCTGGAAATTCTTCAATAGACGGGATGTCAAAGTTTACATAATCGTAGTTTTTCAGATTTAAGGACTTGAATTTTTCTGTAAAATATCCTTTTGAAAAAGAGTATGCGATGTTTTTTCCAAGAAGTCCAAATAAGTGAGTGATTTCCATATAACCAAAATTAAAGCCTGACAAAGCGAAATTAATCATTTTTGTCAGGCTTTAAAAGTTATGTTTGGTATTGTCTACTTCTTATTAATCATTTCCTGGACATCTTCTCTTGCCCAAACATCAGGAAACAGGTTCTCTAAAATGGTGTGATTTTCAAAACTTACACGCAAACCGTTACTCAGATGGAATTTTCCTTTGGCTTCGTCTCCTTCTGCAAAATACAGTCCGGCCAGGCGGTATTCCAATTGGAATTCTTCAGGGAAATATTCTGAAGCCTGCAATAACGTGTGTATGGCGGCATCGTATTCGCCCAGATTTTGCAAGATGTCAATCCAATACAGCCAGGTGTCTAATTCATAATCTCCAAACTCTACAGCTTTTCGGTATCCCATTTCGGCTTCTTCCAGAAAATCCAAAGCTCTGTTGATGGTGGCATAACGTTTCCAGTATAATCTGTTTTCGTTGTCAATCCCGATAGCTTTGTTCACATAAAACAAGGCTTTCTGATAGTTTTTCTGTCTTACATAGAAATCGGTAATCGCAATCCATCCCTTGTCTAACAACGGGTCCTCATGTACGGTTTTATGGAAATATTTCAGAGCCAAAGGCTTGTTGCCTAATTTCTCATAACATTTTCCAATTCGCAATAGGGCATACGATGTAGGGTCATCCAGTTCGATGGTCCTGTTATAGCTTTCAATCGCTTCTTCATAACGTTTAAGACGCTCCAAAGATTTTGCTTTTTCCATAAAAGCACCCATGAATTCGTCATCAATCATTGAAGCATAATCGAAGCAACGTAAGGCATTTTCATAATCCTGTAGTCCGTAGTAAAGTCTTCCGCTTTGATGCCAGGCGATTTCACTGTAAGGATTTCGGTCAATATATTTCTCAAGGAAAGCAATAGCTTCCTTGTTTTGGTCTAAAAATTCAAAACAATATACCACATTATATAATGCGGCCTGGTCTTCCACATCTTCTTCCAGACATTTAATAAAATTCTCTTTCGCTAATTCCAGATTGTCCATAAAAAGATATTCCATCCCAATCAGGTTGTAAACGTCAGCATAATCATCCGTAAGCTTTAAGGCTTCCTGTAATAATTCTACCGCTTTTTCGTGATTGTCTCTCTTGGAATAAATATTGGCTTTTTGGATAAAAATTTCTTCGTTTTGAGGTTCAATGGCGTAAAGTTCATTTAAAAGCTTTTCAGCAGTTTCAAGCTTGTCGTCATATACCAACATTTCTACTTGTACTAGTTTTAAGCCTGTAGAACGAGGGTGCTGCTCAAGCGCTAATTTTAAGGCCTTTTTGGCCAGAGACGCTTTACCCATATCCAGGTAGTGAAGAATAATTTCTTCAAATTCTTCCGAATCAAAGAAGAGAACTTTGTTGGTTTTCAACATGGATTCGAACTTGGACAAGGATAAATTGTAATCTTCTTCATCGTGACTCAAATGCATACTCTTTGTTTTTAAAATTATCCTTAATAAATTTAGGGAACGTAAATCTTTTGTCGAGGTTGGGCTAAAATTGTTGTGAACAATTTAATTAACAAAACTCCTCTCTGTAAGTTACGGATTTTTATTGTTAAATCCTAGTTTTTTAGTGCGGAATATACTTCATCCATTACTTCCAGCATAATGGCACAGCCTTCTTTGATTTCTTCTTCAGAAATGGTCAGAGGAGGCGTAATCCGGATTGCTTTTCCTTCAAACAGCAGCCAAAATAGAATGAGTCCTTTGTCCTGGCATTTCAGGATGATTTGGTTTGTTATTTCAGCATCTTCTGTCATTGCTGCCAGCATTAATCCACGTCCTCTTATTTCTTTTATCAAAGGATGTACCAAAAGCGAACGGAAAAGCTTTTCTTTTTCAAGTGTTTGTGGAATCAGGTCGGTTTCTGTGATTTCCTGCAGCGTTGCAAGACTTGCGGCCGCTATGACAGGATGTCCTCCAAAGGTAGTAATATGCCCAAGTTTTGGATTGTCACTTAATAAATCCATCATTTCTGACGAAGCCGTAAAAGCGCCTACAGGCATTCCGCCACCCATTCCTTTACCTAAAATTATAATATCGGGTACAACGTCATAGTTTTCAAAACCGAACAGCTTTCCGGTTCTTCCAAAACCCGGCTGGATTTCATCTATAATCATCATGGCACCTACTTCCGTGCACCGTTCTCTTACTTTTTTCAAAAACCCATTTTCAGGCTGAATGAATCCCGCACCGCCCTGAATGCTTTCCAATATGATTCCGGCCGTTTTTGTCGTGATTTTTTTTAAGTCTTCTTCATTATTGAATGTAATGAAATCGACATCAGGAATTAACGGACGGAAAGCCCGTTTTCTTTCTTCAAATCCCATAACGCTCATAGAGCCCATCGTATTGCCATGATAAGCATTATTGCACGAAATAAGCTGGCTGCGTCCTGTAACTCTTCGGGCCAGTTTTAAAGCGCCTTCGGTGGCTTCTGTACCGGAATTGACCAGATAGGTTTTTTCAAGTGGCTTAGGTAAGAGTGAAGCTAATAATTTGCAAAACTCAACAGCCGGATTTTGAGAATATTCGCCATATACCATGACATGTGAATATTTGTCGAGCTGGTTTTTTATGGCATCATTGACTCTTTTGTTCTGATGGCCTAATGTACAGGCCGATACTCCGGCTACGAAGTCAAGATATTTTTTATTGTTTGTGTCGTATATATAAGAACCGATGGCGTGAGAAACTTCCATTCCAAGCGGGTAAGGGGAAGTTTGTGCCTGGTATTTTTGAAAATCTTTATTCATTTTATTTGCATTATGGTAGTGGCATTACTGAGTTTTTGCTTTTTTCTCCAGCCTTTTCTCAGGTTTTTTCTTGTCGTAATCCAGAGTTTCTTTGCGGACTTCCATAGGAGTATCTTCCTTGGCTTTGTCAATTTTGCTCTGTTTTAATATTTTTTCATGGATTTCGTTTTCCTCAGGAGGAAATATATCGTCTTTGGTTTTTATTATTTCATCGCCCCGCCAGAGGAATCCTCTCAGTTTCCGTGCGTTTTCAGGAAGGTCTTTTTCAGGATAACTTTCACTTTCAGGATTTGTAAAAGAGGTTACAGTCGTAATTTTATTGTCTTCCAGTTCCAGATGGATACGGCTGCTGATTCCTTTGTCAATAGCAACCAATTGTCCTTTATCATAGCCATAATAAAGCTTTTCTGTATTTTTAACGAGGTCGACTTCATATAATTTGTTGTCCCGGAACTTGCCATATAAATTAACACCTTTGACCTGATTATAGCCGGTGCCTAAAGTGTCTTTTGAGGCTATAAAAGCATCCGTCAATACTTTGAGTGAATCCAGTTTTTCAGTTTCAGGATTTGAGATAAGATGTATTACCTTTCCCGTCAATTGGTTTTCTCCATTCCAGATAACCGGTCTTCCAATTAATTGTGTCAGTCCGTTTTTTTGATTCGAATGTAAGGAATCGCATTTGCCGCTCATGTCAATTTTATAAAATCGAACGTTATTAAAAGCACGAACAATACGGTTTTCCGGTTTTCCGGTAACCATCAGCTTTTTTCCATGAACATAAAGTGTATCTTTTTCTATGAGGGTAGCGGCGACGGCCCTTTTGGTCATGACTAAAGAATCCTGATTCCGGTAGACTTCACCATAATGCCCCCGAACAACTCCTTTGTTAATCGAATCTGTTATCTTAACATTATTAGTTGCCGAAGCAAATTCACGGTTCCGGTCATAATACAAACTATCTCCTCTTATAAGACGGTTGTCGTATTTGATATAGGAATTTTTGACGAAATGGGCAAAATTTTTCTTGGTGTCATAAAATCCCTTTTCGGTATAGATAAAGTTTTCCTTACTGGTAATAGTTGAAGGGCCAAACAGATAGGAATGACCCGAATTGGAATAGTAATCGAGATGGTTTGACTTGATTACATATTTCGGGTTTGTTATGGTAACAGCGGTCAGGAACTGGAATTTCTTTTCATTAAGGTAATATCTTCCGGATTTGCTCCTTAAAGTATTTTCCTGGTCTTTTATGGTTCCGTAGGTAGTATAGTAAGCCTGTTGGATTCTCCTGTCGAAATTAATGGTGTCTGTTGTCAGTGTCATTTTCGGGTCACGCATTACTACGTTTCCGGTAGCGAAGGCAAATTTTATATTACCCTGGTATTCAGCATAACGGCTGTCCATAAATACGGTATCGCCCTGATTCATTTTTACATCACCAAAAGCTTTTATATAGTTTTCTTTTTGGAACAAATAGGCTGTGTTGCAAGTCATCCTAACACCATCATGCAGGATTCTCACGTTTCCTCTGTATCGGATAGCCCCGGGAATTTCTTCCTGTTGGATATCGACAAAGTCGGAATTCTCTACTATGATTTTTTTTGGTGGAGCCTGTGCCAGCAGCGTATTGAAACTCAGTAGTATAAAAAAGCTTGCAAGAAATAAAAAGTTCTTCTTCAATGGATGGAATTTTGGTTCAAATTTAATTAAAATCTCCATATCTGATTTTTAATTAAGAATTATTTGTGTAATCAATTGAAAGTAAATCTGGTTAGGCGGATTTTTTTATAATTTGCTTCACATTGTCAGGATTGAATGACTTTGTATGGGATAAATCTGTAAGAATCTGTGAAATCTAAGGTATGATTTTTAGAGTTGCCACAGATTAAAGGATTAAAAGGATTTTTTTAGAAATTTATCTGTGAGAATCTGCGAAATCTGTGGCATAATTTTTTGAAGTTGCCGCAGATTAAAGCATTGGAAGGATTTTATTAAATCTATAAGGAACAAAAAACGCCTTGAAATTATCAAGGCGTTGTTCTTATTTTAAAATTGTCTGTTTTCTGTCAGGTCCAACGGATATGACTTTAATTGGCACTTCTACAAAATTTTCAATGAATTCGACGTATTCTTTTAATTCTGAAGGAAGTTCGTTATAGGTAGTCATTCCGGTAAGGTCTGCTTTCCATCCTTTTTTCTCCACATAAACGGGAGAAACATTTTCCGGTTCGATATTGTAAGGAAGGTGGTCAATTTCAGTTCCTTTGTAATTGTAAGCCGTACAGATTTTCAGCGTATCAAATCCGGATAACACATCGCCTTTCATCATATACAAAGCAGTTACTCCGTTGACTTGTATAGCATATTTCAAGGCTACCAAATCTAACCATCCGCATCGTCTGGCACGACCCGTAACAGAACCAAATTCGTTTCCGACTTTTGCCATTGTTTCACCGTCCTTGTCAAAAAGTTCGGTAGGAAACGGACCGCTTCCAACTCTTGTTGTATAGGCTTTGAAAATTCCAAACACTTCTTTTACGCGATTAGGAGCGATTCCCAGTCCCGTGCAAGCCCCTGCTGCTGTTGTATTTGAAGAAGTAACAAAAGGATAAGTTCCGAAATCAATATCTAAAAGTGAGCCTTGCGCTCCTTCTGCTAAAATTGATTTGCCTTCTTTCATGGCCTTATTGATATATTCTTCGCTGTCGATGAATTGTAGCGTTTTTAAGACTTCAATCGATTCGAAAAATTCATCTTCCAATTCTTTTAGGTCATATTGCAGGTCAACATCATAAAAAGCAATCATGGCTTCATGTTTGTCAGCCAATGCTCTGTATCGTTCTTTAAAATCAGCCAATTCGATATCGCCCACACGAAGACCGTTTCTTCCGGTTTTGTCCATGTAGGTTGGTCCAATTCCTTTTAAGGTTGAACCAATTTTTGCTTTGCCTTTCGATGCTTCCGAAGCAGCATCAAGCAAACGGTGTGTTGGTAAAATAAGGTGTGCTTTTCTTGAGATAATCAATCGTGACTGGATATCAATATCAAATTTTGCCAGGCCTTCCAATTCTTTTTGGAAAACAACCGGGTCGATTACGACTCCGTTTCCAATAATATTGATTGAATTTTTATGAAAAATTCCTGAAGGAATAGTTCTCAAAACGTGCTTGATTCCATCAAATTCAAGCGTGTGTCCTGCGTTAGGTCCGCCTTGAAAACGGGCAATAATATCGTACTTTGAAGTGAGAACGTCAACAATTTTTCCTTTGCCTTCGTCGCCCCACTGCAAGCCGAGTAGTAAATCTACGGTCATTTTTTTGTTGTTAGTTGTTTATTTATTCTTTAGGTGTAGTCTTTTTGTTTCCGTAAAGGTAAAGGGAGTGGTTGTGAATTTCGATATCAAAAATTTCTTCGATAGTTTTTTTGATGCTTTGGATTCGCGGGTCGCAAAACTCTATCACCTCGCCAGAATCTGTCATGATGATATGGTCGTGCTGTTTGTCGAAATAGGATTTTTCGTAATGTGCCTGATTTTGTCCGAATTGGTGTTTTCTTACCAGGGCACAGTCCAATAAAAGTTCAATCGTGTTGTAAAGCGTAGCCCTGCTCACACGATAATTTTTGTTTTTCATCTTGATATAAAGAGATTCGATGTCGAAATGCTCTTCATTATCATAAATCTCCTGGAGAATAGCATAGCGCTCAGGAGTTTTGCGATGTCCTTTTGTTTCAAGATATTTTGTAAAAACATTTTTTACAATCTCTTGATTTTTATTGTTATCTACGGAAATTAGTGTCATATCCTGCAAAGATAAATCATTTTATTTCAAGTATCAAGTTTCTCGTTTGTTGATTTTTACCTAAAAAAATATTAAAACTTTTTAGTGTAGAAAAACGATTGTTTTCTTGATTTGTAAATGGCTTCGATTCCGATTTTAATTCTTGTTAATTCTTGTGACTTTATCGATTCCATCAATCTTTTTGATGTTTTCAATCAGTTTTTTCAGAATGGTATTGTTTTGTACGATAACCACAACCTGTCCGTTAAAAATACCCGCATCACCACTAAGCGAAATGCTCTGGATGTTTACGTGCATGTTGTTAGAAATTACTTTGGTCAGTTCGTTGGTCAAACCAAGCGTATCCATTCCGGTAATGTTCAATATGGCTTTAAATTCCTGCTGTGACGAATCAATCCATTTCGCTTTGATGATTCTGTAGGCATAGTTCGATTGCAGGCTGATTGCGTTGGGACAGTCTTTTTTATGGACTTTTATTCCTTCATTGATGGTTACAAATCCAAAAACTTCGTCTCCGGGAATCGGGTTACAGCAGGTGGCCAGTTTATAATCCAGTTTGTCCTGTTCTTTTCCAAAAACCAGCATGTCGTAATTATTGCTGATTTCCGGTTTGTTGATGGTTTCCGGATTGCTTGAAGGCGTACGTTTGATTTTGTTCTTAAAGAAATTCATAAACGTATTGCTCTTCTGGGCAGCAAAATCTTTGAGCTGTTGGTTGTCAATAGCCCCAATTCCCACACGATAGAAAAGGTCAAGGCTGGTTTTCAGCTTGAAATAATTGACCAGTTCGTTTACAGTCGTTTCGGTCATATTGACCTTTAAATGACGTAATTTTCGGGTCAGTAATTCTTTTCCGTCTTCTGCAATTTTCTTTGTATTCTCGTTAAGAACGTTTTTGATTTTGGTTTTGGCACGTGATGTCGTTACATAATCCAACCAATGTGATGTGGGTTTTTGGTTTGGTGAGGTAATGACTTCAATCTGGTCGCCACTGTTCAGTACATGGTTCAACGGGACTAATTTTCCGTTAACTCTGGTTCCGCGTGTTCTGATTCCAATTTCGGAGTGAATACTAAAGGCAAAATCCAGTGATGTTGCACCTTTAGGAAGCGACTTGATTTCTCCTTTTGGCGTGAAGACATAAATTTCCTTTGAGTAGAGGTTCAGTTTGAAATCTTCTACAAAGTCTACCGCATTGGTGGAGGCATTTTCCAGGGCTTCTTTTAAAAGATTCAGCCAGGTATCCAAACCGTGCTCTTCTGAACCGCCCTGTTTGTATTTATAGTGTGCAGCGTAGCCTTTTTCGGCAATTTCGTCCATTCTTTCGCTTCGCACCTGAATTTCTACCCAACGTCCTTTAGGTCCCATTACTGTAATGTGAAGAGCTTCGTAACCGGTTGATTTTGGAGAGGAAATCCAATCGCGCAAACGGCTCGGACTCGGACGATAATGGTCGGTTACGATGGAATATATTTTCCAGGCAAGGAATTTTTCTTCGCTCGGAGTAGCCTTATAGATAATTCTCAAAGCGAATTTATCATATACTTCATCAAAGCTTACACCTTGGGCAAGCATTTTTTTCCGGATGGAGAAAATGGATTTTGGACGGCCTTTGATGATATAGTCGATTCCTTCGGCATCAAGCGATTCTTTCAATACATCAGAAATAGACTTGATGTATTCGTCCTGTTGCTCTTTGGTTTCTTTTATTTTGCTGACAATGTCGTTATAGATTTCAGGTTCTGTATATTTCAAACCTAAATCTTCCAGCTGGTTTTTAATGTTGTATAATCCCAAGCGATGGGCCAAAGGTGCATAAATATAGAGAGTTTCCGATGCGATTTTTGCCTGCTTATAATCTACCATTGATTCCATGGTTTGCATGTTGTGCAAACGGTCGGCAATCTTGATAAGGATAACGCGTACGTCATCGTTTAGGGTGAGCAGCATTTTGCGGAAGTTTTCCGCCTGCATCGAGATTTCATTATCGGTTTTTACCTGGGCTATTTTGGTCAATCCCTCAACGATTTTTGCAATCTTCGGATTGAACATTCTTTCAATGTCTTCTACGGTAATATCGGTATCTTCAACTACATCATGCATTAGTGCTGCGGCAATAGAAGTTGCGCCCAAACCAATTTCCGAAGCTACAATTTTAGCCACGGCAATAGGGTGGAAGATGTAGGCTTCGCCAGATTTCCTGCGTTGGTCCTTGTGGGCATCTACAGCCACATCAAAAGCCTTACGGATTAGTTTTTTGTCATCTTCTGACAATGTTTGGTAACTGATTCGTAAAAGCTCTTTGTATTCCCTCGCAATTGCCTTGTTCTCTTGTTCTAAATCAATCTCTACCATGGCGTTTCTGATGTTTGTTAGCTATTGACTAAAAGTAAAATAAAGTTTTTGAATTTGCAATTTTTTTGCCTCTTTGTATAAAAGCAAAAACCGCTCCAAATGGGGCGGTTTCTATATTCTGAAAAACAGTTGAATAGGTCTTCGTTATTTTATTCTGAAAAAGTTAAGGTCCTGAAAATCATAGCTAAAATCTGTAGCAGGAGAAATTGGCTTCATGGTAAATCCTGCATTGTCTTTTTCAAAGAAGATATGGGCATCTGCATGAAAATAGCGATTGTCCCATTTTACTACGAAATTATTGTCTTTATAAAAGAAAATTTCGCCTTTAAGTTGAGGTGAACGTTTGGAAGCAAAATACATTTTTCCCTTTTTTTCAGTGATGGCAACTTCGCCAAACCAATTGTCTTTATAGGTTCCAATATACTTTTTGGTGTCGATTTTCTGGTTTTTGTTTTTTGCGACAGTTTGCCATACTTCGTCTGTAACTTTGTCTGCTTTTTCTCCTGAAGCTTTTTCCCTGTCACTGAAATATTTGACGTGGTCAAAAGGTTCCATTCCCAGATAACTGTCTTTAATTGTATTGGTTATGGCTGAAAAAGCGGCTCCTGATTGTTGGTTGGTAAAAACAATGATTCCAAGTTGAAGTTCTGGTATCAGGGTTACCTGGGTTACGATTCCTTCCAGACCTCCGGTATGTGAAACCTGCATTTTTCCTTTAACATCATTTAGTTGCCAGCCCAAACCATAGGCTTTAAAAAGTGAATTATAAGGAGGAACGGGTTTATTAGGCATCAATGTTTGTGGCGTCCACATTTCGGCATGTTCTTTTTCCGAGAATATTTTCTGCCCGCTGCCATATTTTCCCTTATTCAGTTGCATAATTGCCCATTTGCTCATGTCGTTTACGCTGGAATAAATACCTGCGGCGGCGTCAAACAGTTGGTTTTTATAGCGTGAGATGACTTTTAGTTTTCCATCAATCGGCACGTGAGGAACAATAACATTGGATGTGTCTTTTAGCCTTACCCATGAAGAAGCCGTATTGGTCATGCCCAGCGGTTTTATGATTCTGTTTTCTACAAATTCATTCCATGTTTGTCCGCTGGCCTTATGCACTACTTCTCCGGCAATGATGTATAAAAGATTATCATAATCGTATTTTGCCCTGAATCCGGAAACCGGTTTTAGGTACTGTATGTTTTCGATAATGTCTTCGGCTGTGAAATCTGAACCGTCAGGCCATATCATCAAGTCGCCTGCCCCAAGTCCAAGTCCACTGCGGTGTGTCAACAGGTCCCGAACCGTAAATTCATTGGTAACGTAGTCGTTATACATTTTGAAATCAGGAAGGTATTTGACGACTTTGTCATCCCATTTGATTTTGCCTTCGTCTACAAGCATTGCCAATGCAGCACTTGTAAATGCCTTACTGTTGGAGGCAATTCCGAACAGTGTGTTTTCATCCACTTTTTGCTTCGTAATTATTGACTTTACGCCATAACCTTTGGCATGAACAATCTTTCCGTCTTTTACAACAGCTACGGCAATACCCGGAACATCAAATGTTTTTATGGTTTTTTCAACAACCTCGTCGATTTGAGTTGGTGTGATTTGCGCATAAATGCTGGTGCTTATTAAAAAAGTAGCTAAGAAACCTAATTTAAAATTCATAATTCGTAATTAATTAAAATCCTCTTTGTCTTTTTGCTTCAAAAATCAAGATGGCTGCTGCAACAGAAACATTCATCGAATCGATGGCTCCCTGCATTGGGATAATGATGTTTTGAGTTGAATTGTCGCGCCATTCCTGTGTTAATCCTGTGGCTTCCGTTCCTACAACCAATGCAGTTGGGGTTGTATAATTCTGAGTATGATAGCCTGTTGAATCCTGCAAGGTAGCGCAATAAATACTGATGTTTTTTTCTTTTAGGAAAGCAATAATTTCTTCGGTAGTTCCCGTTGCAATCTGGTTTGTAAACAGGCATCCAACGCTGGAACGTACGATATTGGGATTATATAAATCGCTTTTTGGGTTGGCAATGATTACGGCATCCAGCTTTGCAGCATCGGCAGTTCGTAGCATAGCGCCAATATTTCCAGGCTTTTCAGGAGATTCAGCAATTAGAATCAATGGATTTTTACCCAGATTCAATTCTGAAAGGGAAAGATTTTTTGATTTTGCTACCGCCAAGATGCCTTCTGTAGTATCACGGTAGGCCAGTTTCTGGTATACATCTTTGCTGATTTCAATCAATTCTGCAGAGCCGGAAAGTTTTTTGGCGTCGTATTCGGAAATGATTTCAGGCAGAAATAAAATCGTTTCTATTTCATAACTGCCTTTTTGGGCCAGTTCAATTTCTCTGTGGCCTTCAATTAAAAACGTTCCGGTCTGTTTCCGTGCTTTGGATTTTTCCTGAAGCAGTACCAGCGATTTGATAAATGGATTCTGAACTGAAGTGATTTGTTTCAAGATTCTGGATTTCTAAGCTGCTAAGGTACTAAATCAAAAATCTAAAGTCAAAAGTTCTGAAGTCAAAAGTTCTGAAGTCGAAAGTCAAAAGTCGAAAGTCCTAAATCAAAAATCTTAAATCAAAAATCCCAAATCATAAGATTCCCCTTGCCTTAATCTCCAGATATTTATTAATTGTATCTAAGGTCAGGTTTTCAGGCTGGGTCAATACGGAGTGGATTCCATATTTTTTCAGTTCGTTTACAATCAGTCGCTTTTCAAATGCAAATTTTTCAGCAATTACCTTATCATATACTTCCTGTATAGTGACTGCTTTCGAGTTGATAATATCGTTTAATTCTGTGTTTTGGAAAAATACAACCACCAATAAATGGTTTTTGGCAATTCCTTTCAGGTAAGGAAGTTGGCGGTGCAAACTGTCGAGCGTTTCAAAATTAGTATACAGAATGATTAAACTTCTGTGGTTGATATTTTTCTTTATATCGACATACAAGCGGCTATAGTCGCTTTCAAAGAAATCAGTTTTGACATTGTAAAGATTTTCAAGAATTTGATGCATCTGCGAAGAGCGCCTTTCGGCAGCAACGCGGTTTTCTACTTTTTTAGAAAAGGTAAACATTCCGGCCTTGTCCTGCTTTTTTAAAATGACATTGGACAGAACCAGTGTTGCATTTATGGCATAATCTAAGAGGCTGAGTCCGTTAAAGGGCATTTTCATGACACGTCCCTTGTCAATAGCCATATAAATAGACTGTGATTTTTCATCCTGGAATTGGTTGACCATCAAGGCATTTTTCTTGGCGGTCGCTTTCCAGTTCAGCGTGCGGATATCATCGCCCTGTACATATTCTTTAATCTGTTCAAATTCCATTGTATGGCCAATTCTCCTGATTTTCTTTACACCATATTGGAATAAATTGTTGGAAAATGCTATCAGGTCATATTTTCTCAATTGAATATACGACGGATAAGTAGGAACCATCTGGTTTTTATTGAATGTAAACCTTCTGGAAACGAGTCTTAGCGGTGAGAGTACATAAATGTTCAGATTTCCAAATACATATTCACCTCTTGAAGTCGGACGAAGATAATATTGGATATCGTCCTGTGAGGAGGCCTTGATTCTTCTTTTTATTCCAAAATTGCGAATCTGAAACTGTTCCGGAATTTCGTCTATGATTTTTACGCCAATTGGGAAGGTATAGTAGTTTCTTATTGTAACTCCAATAGGATTTTCATCTCCGTTTGACAGTTTTTCGGGTGCGATTCGGGTGCCTTCGATTCCATGTTTGGCGCTAAACAAAATCAGTATGTCAAGAGCCAGAAAGCCTAAAAGTATCAGCAATAAATAGCTGGCGGCGTTGTAAAGTGCCGGAAAAATAAAGGCAACGCAATACAAGAATCCCACGCCAATCAGCGCGTAAAAAAAGAAATTGTTGATGTATAATTTTTTAAGCAGTTTCAACGGACGTAACTTTTAAATTATCTTGGAATTTCGATGGCTTCGATGACCTGTTTGATGATTTCGATACTGGTGATGCCTTCCATTTCACGTTCCGGAGTTACGATAACTCTATGTTGTAAAACAGGAATAGCGGCTTCTTTAATGTCTTCCGGCGTTACGAAATCTCTTCCGCGGATTGCGGCATATCCTTTTGCCGCGTTTAAGATGGCAATAGAAGCGCGAGGCGAAGCACCCAAATACAGGAAAGCATTTTCACGCGTATTGATAACCAGTTTGGCGATATATTCCAAAAGTTGCGGCTCAACAATAATCTGCTTTACCAAAGACTGATATTTCTGGATTTCTTCTGAAGATAATACTGTTTGGATATTATCCAATTTTCCATGATTTTGTAATTGGTGTTCTTTCTGGATGATAAGGATTTCTTCATCCAGCTTTGGATAGTCAATATTGATTTTGAACAGGAACCGGTCCAATTGAGCTTCCGGCAGGCGGTAGGTTCCTTCCTGTTCGATAGGGTTTTGGGTTGCAATTACCAGGAACGGTGCTTCCATATCATAAGTAATTCCGTCCATCGTAATTTGACGCTCTTCCATAACCTCAAACAAAGCGGCCTGAGTTTTGGCAGGAGCCCTGTTAATTTCATCAATCAGGACAAGATTGGAGAAAACAGGCCCTTTTTTGAATTCAAATTCTGACTTTTTTAAGTCGTATACAGAAGTTCCCAAAATATCTGACGGCATCAAATCCGGCGTAAACTGAATCCTGCTGAAACCAATGTTTAGGGTTTTGGCAACCAATTTTGCGGTGATTGTTTTGGCAACTCCGGGCACACCTTCCAACAGGACATGTCCGTTTGAAAGAATGGCAACCAAAAGCTGGTCAATCATTTTGTGTTGTCCTACAATGACGCTACTGATTTCCGCCCTTATTTTTTCGATACTCTCCTGTAGCTGGCTCAAATCTATTCGGGATTGAAAATTTACATTCTCAATTGGATTTACATTCGGATTGTGTGCTGTATTTTCTTCCATTTTGTAATTGGATTATGTTTCTTGACTGTTTTTTTCTTTGGCGAGAATTTTCTCTATGGCTGTATTCAAGGCAATCAGGTCGCTTTCAATACTTTGATGGTAACTCTTTCTGCGTTGGTTGATAAGATAGACTACTTTTTGGATGTCTTCTATTTTCTTGCCGGATTTTTGCTGGAGTTTCTTTTCAAAGTTTTCATCCAGAACTGTAGTATCCAACAAATAATCGTTTCTTATTTTTTCGAGGAAATATATGATTTTCTTTTCAATTATGTTATCGTGATTTCCTTCCTGGAAATATAAGTTGCCAATGGTCTTTGTAAAGTCTACGGTAGTGTTTTCCAAAGGTTTTATAATAGGGACAATTCGTTGTTTTCTTTTTGCATTAAATATGAAGAAAACAATCATACCCAGCAAGAAAATATACCATGCCGCTTTTAATGCCGGTTGACTCAGGATATAACGCATTGGAGAACCTGAAACGATTTCTCCCGACTGATTTTTTAAAAGCCAGAATACTTCACCATCGGTATAGCTTAAGACCTTGGCGGCATATTCCGAATGATTGTCTTTTAAAAGATGATAGTTGGTGAATACAACAGGTTGCGTATGCAGATAGAATTCCCCTTTGCCATAAGGCACTTTTATAAAATCGACCAGTTTTTCCTTGGTGTTTTCATGATATCCGAGTACTGTCGTATTTAAAGTGTCAATTTTTTCAAAATAGGAATTTCCGGCACCTACGGAAATATCGTATTTTTTCTGGCCCAAATGCGGGTTGGCCAATGAAGTGAAAATAGTATCCCGACCCATAAATTTTGAAGAATAGCTAAATTTTAGGCTGTCCATCAATTTTTGAGGAAATGATTTTGAACTGATAAAAATTTTATTGCCATGTTGGGCAAAGTATAAAAGTTCTTGTGTCGATTCGTCATCAATCATATATTGGTCAGAAACAGAAAGAATCGTTCCACGAATAGTATATGTATTTACAAGACTGTCATAATCATATTTTGGTTCAAAATATTGATAGGCAGTCTCTGTGATTCGATTAACTTTTTGTCCGAATAAGGCAGGAGCCTCCTCATTAAAGACATACAACCCGAAAGGGATTTTGTCTTTAATGTCATAAGTTGGTGTCCAGTTGATGGGCTTTGGACGGGTAACGTCAATATAAACAATGCCTACCAAAAGCAGTACCAAAAACACGATATATATTTTGATAGTCTTGTTCATTATAAAGTTTTTATTGTTTTTTCAAACGATTGTATTGCCTGGGAGAACGTTTCTTCCCCTAGCTCAAACTCACCATACCAAATATAGTTGTACAGGTAAGAAAGATAGGCAAAGTCGTTTCTGAGCTTTTCGTTTTTTATTTCATAGAGATAGTCAGAATTTGTTTTTTCGATATCCCACTCGATTATTTCTTTTGAAGCGAGTTCTTTCAGAAGCCACAAATAATAATAGCGTATTACCAAACGGTTTTCACCCGATTTTACCGCTTCTTTTATCAGTTTTTCAAAATCTACCAGATGGAGGTTCTTTTCGATTTCGTCATAATGGATGACTTTCTTGTCAGACGATTTTCCAAATATCCATTGTCCTTCGTCATTCATAATTGCTTTTACGATGAGGTAGATTACAAACAGGATGACAATGACTGCAAGTATTTTTAGTATTAATTCGACGGCAGACATTGAAGCTTCGTCATTCCCCAGGCTGAAAATTTTATTATACCAATAGGCGAGCCACTCCTTGAAACGTTCCCATGCGCTTTTTCCTTTGGATTTTGGTTCATAATCAAAACTGGAATCGCTGTATTTTTCTTTAAAATTGGAAAAAGAACGTTCTTTTATTTTTGTGGAGTCAATAATATCTTTTTCAGAAAATTTTGAAGCTACGGTAACCGAATCCGTTTTGGCAACAGAAAGCGAGTCCTGTCCGAAAGTATTCAGGCAGAAGAAAAATAAAAATATGTAAAGCAGCTTATTCAAAATTTGTTCCGATAGTGTCAATTTCACCAAAGGTGGAGTTGTTTTCATCATGTTCTCTTCGGCTATAGTAAATCAAGCCCTGATTGACAATTAGGAGGTTGTTTAATATGTAGTTAGCCAGAATTGCGATGACAAATAATATGGTCATCAGGATTCCAAAAGTGGAGAAGGCATCCTGTGTAGGTGCGGTTGAGCCGCCTTCAATTGAAGAGAAAAGCAGAACCATTGCAATTACATAAGGAATCATTGAAAAGATGGTTAATATAATCTGAATAATCATATACATAAGCATGGTAACACCCACAATTGGCCAGAACTGCTTTTTTAGATAACTAATGGCATTACCCAGTGAAGTGAAGTAACCATTCTCAGTATTCAGGTAATCAAAGAATGCCAATGTAATCAAACTGGAAATGGCCGGAAGTGCAATTATCATCAACGGTATTCCGATAATAATGAATGAAAGAAACAGCAAGACAATAAATAAGATTGCCACAGCCGGAATTATTACAAATAGGGAAATAATAAAGAATAAGAGAATTTTTCCGGTTTTGTTTTTTAGGCCGTTTATTATATCTCTGGTGTCAAAACTACTTCCTGAATTTTTATCATACAGGTCAAGATAGACAATCGGATAAGCAAAATTCAGTAATGAGAGAAAAAGAGACAGCAGTATAAATCCGACAAGTGAAGTGATAAACAATCCCAGGTTTTCGTTAAAAAGCTTGTCTATAGGATTGTATCCTGTATTGGTATTCTCGAATGTAGAAAAAATAGCCTCAAAATAAATTTTCGATAGAAAATAAATAAAAACCACTAACAACAGCAGAAAAATCCCGTTGATGACAAAATAGTTTTTAAGGAAATGTTTTCCATCTTTTTTGAAAAAAGAGAAAGTGTCGTTAAGGTAGTCGTTAAAATTTCTTTTCTTGAATAAAGTTATCATTTGGCGGATTGTATTTTTTTATTGACTATAAAAGGAAATATGAGGAAATAAAAAGAAATCAAGGATAAGGTAGATAAGATGATAAACACATTCAGCCAGTTAGGCATTTCGAGTGAATAGCGGGTTACAAAGCCTTCCAGGATTCCGGCCCCAATAGTAAAAGGCATTGTTCCTAAAAAGATTTTTAAGCTGTTTTTAAATCCTATTTTAAACGAAGTCATCCGGGAATAGGTCTTTGGGAATAATATCGAAGCACCTAAAATAAATCCGGCAGCAGCTTCAATAACAATGGCAAAAATTTCCATTGAGCCATGAATCCATATTCCTCTTACGCTTTCCCAAAACACGCCCTGTTCATAGAAAAAATATTGAAAAGCACCCAGCATAATACAGTTTTGAATCAGTATGTAAAAAGTTCCAAGTCCTGCAAAAATACCATAGAGAAAACACCTTAGGCCAACATATAAGTTGTTTAGCGTGATTCCAATTGTCATACCCCAATTGCTTCCGTCTTTGTAAATAGCGACCGGGTTACCATCTTTGATATTACCCAAAGTTTTATTGACATAATTATCCCCTAAAATAAGCCTTACAAAATCGGGGTCATATTTGGCCGAAACCACACCAATTGCAGTGGTCAGAAAGAAGAGGAGGAATGCATACAGAACATACCTTCTGTATTGGTAAACCAGTAGCGGAACTTCTGTAGAAAAAAAGTAGACAAACCTGTTGGTTTCTGTTCTTTTTGTCTTGTAAATTTTTTGGTAAATCTGTGCCGCCAGATAGTTAAGATAGACAACGGTCTTGCTTTTAGGATAATAAGTTTGTGCATAAGACAAATCGTTGACCAAATGTATATACAAACTGGCCATTTCATCAGGATTTTTTTTAGCTTTACCGAAAATTGCTTGTTCAAAATCAAGCCATTTTTCTTTATTTTGCTTTATGAATGCAATTTCTCTCATTGGAAGCTAAAATATAAAATATGACACAATTATCTATAAATACGACTCAAAATGTCAATATTAATTTTACGGCGGCTTCAATAGGTGACAGGATTTTGGCTTATCTCCTTGATTTTTTGGCAAAAACGGCATATCTGATTGTCATATATTCTGTGTTTTTTTACGGTTTGGGAATCAATAAGCTCATGGATAAGATGGATGATTGGTCTCGAATTTCAATATTGGTGCTGTTTTACATGCCGGTTGCTTTTTATTCGCTTCTTTTGGAGAGCCTGCTTGAAGGCCAAACATTAGGCAAAAGGCTGCTTAAAATTAAAGTGGTAAAAATAGACGGTTATCAGGCTTCTTTCGGCGACTATCTTATGCGATGGCTTTTTAGAATAATTGATGTCAGTTTTAGCAGTGGTATAGTAGGATTGGTTAGCATAATAGCCAGTGAAAAATCGCAAAGGTTAGGAGATATGGCGGGAGGAACATCGGTTATTACGCTAAAAAATAACATCAATATTAACCATACCATTTTGGAAGAAATTGATGTCAGCTATGTACCCACTTATCCTCTGGTTATAAAATTAAGCGACAACGACGCCCGAATTATTAAAGAAACTTTTAATAGTGCAAGGGCAAACAAAGATTATCATATGATTACGCGATTGAAGACAAAAATCGAAGATGTTACAGGAATCAGAAACCAGTCAGGTAATGATGAAGATTTTATTAAAACGATTTTGAAAGATTATAATTACTATACGCAGAAAATGTAGTGGATAGTTGATAGTTGATAGTGGTTAGTCGAAAGTTGGAAGTCGAAAGTCAAAAGTCGGAAGTCGAATGTCAAAAATCATAAATCCCACATCATAAATCTCACACCATAAATCATAAATCCCAAATCCAAAAATTCACAAACTACACATGTTTTATCTTTTAGATATAATCGGAACTATGGCTTTTGCGCTTTCCGGCGCTTTAACGGCAATGAATAAAAGGCTCGACCCTTTTGGAGTTTTTATTATCGCCTTTGTGACAGCTGTTGGTGGGGGAACTTTAAGAGATACGCTAATAGGTCGTACTCCTGTGGGCTGGATGCGTGATTTGAATTATGTTTACTTTATTATAGCAGGTTATTTCCTCGCCATCATTTTCAGAAAGAAACTCGACAGGCTGCGAACCTCATTGTTTTTGTTTGATACGATAGGATTGGGCGTTTTTACGTTAATCGGACTTGAAAAGGGATTGGATACGAATCTTCATCCGATAATCTGTATTGCTTTGGGAACGATGACGGCTTGTTTTGGAGGTGTAACAAGAGATATTCTTTGTAATGAAATACCCGTAATCTTCAGAAGGGAGATTTATGCCACGATTTGTATTGTTGGCGGGATTTTATTTTTCATCCTCAAGCATTGGAATCTGGATAATGATATCCTTTATGTAATTACTTCCTGCGTGATGATTTCGCTACGACTTCTGGCTGTTAAATTCAAATGGTATCTTCCGGCATTAAAGCAAAACTAAATTATCTTGTCAGGTATACATACCCTGTCAGCGGTGTTTTATAATCAGGGTCGTTGAGGTCAAGTACATAATAATAAGTGCCATCCGGAAGGTCATTTCCGCCAATTTGGATGCCTTTGGTTGCCTGGCCATACCAGTTTTCAGTATTGTTATTTCCCGTCCAGACCAAAGTACCCCAACGGTTGTAAATAGAAAGCTTGAAGTTTACAAATATATCTCTCAGCCCTCTTATAAAGAAAAAATCATTCCACCCGTCGTCATTAGCCGTTACGGCGTTATAAACTGTTGGCGGACAGTTTTTAGTGTCCAGCAAAAAGGAAGTAATACTATAGCAATTTTCATCTTCTATCCTAACAAAGATTTCTTTTGGTGTAGAAGAAGCAACATAATGGTTTGTGTTAGGAATTGGGTTTTGGTTTGCCTGTGCTTCTTCTTGGGAATTAAAAAAATGGACAACATGGTCTGGGTCAACTTTTACCATTTCTTCGTAATGTGAAAAATCGAAAGTGCCTTTTTTTAGTCCTTCATTACAGGCCAATATTTTATCAAGCAGATTAAATTCCGGCGAAACCAGCATAGAAATCGAAACGGAAAACTCATTGTTCGTTTCGTCTAATTCGGTTACAATTCCGGTACCGTTTCCGGTATCATCAACTACAAATTTTAAAGTGAAATCATTTGGAATTTCATCAGGTATGGTCAGGAAAATAGTATCGCTATAGCTGCCGCCAATAGGAATTGGCGGAACAGTCAGGGTTTGCTCAATCAGGTTTCCGTCTGCATAAATTGCAATTGGAACTTCGGCCCTTAAAGGATTTGTACTATCTAGATTGTATACGGTATAATCAACCATAATCCTTCGCGAATTGCATTCCAGTGCTACATTGTCTATAGAAATAGTGGCATCGGGAAGCTGATTGTTCAGTTTGGTAAGGATAGTGCTTATCATTACAAAATCCTGTTCCGATGTTAGCTGGATTTCTACAGATTCATCATTAATCTGAATGTAATTCTGGATTTCATATACATCCAGGTCCATGTTGTACAGGGTTCTGGAATTGGTAAAAGAATTAGTGCCGTTAAATGCATTGTTGGCAGGATTTAAGGCATTGCTTAGTATGTGTCCATTGATTTTTAAAGACTCTGTAAATCCTGCGGTAGGCAAATTTACGTCACCTTCCCAGGCAATAAAGCCTATTTTTGAACCGGCATTGTCAATTACATTCAGGCTATTTAGTGTTAATGTCAGGTGATTTTGTGTTCTTGAAACACCTTGCAGACCATCATATACATTGATTTGGTTCAGCGGAAAGCTTTCATTTTTATAAATGATTACAATTGCCCAACCTGCAAAATTTGTACGATTGTTGCAGTAATGGTTCGCATCTAAAAAGGGAGATACATCTAAATCAGACAGGGTATAGTTTCCGTTTCCTGTAGAAAGTATTTGGGAGGTAACATCTGTAAAGGCACAGAAATAGTCAAGGTCGTTCTGGAAGTAGGCGAAGTTTCTTTCAGAAGTAATGGGAACACCGTTTAAAACCACGTTCCAATCGCCGGTTCCCGAACCTGCCCAGTACAGATATGCTTTTTCAATCTCATCGTTAACACCCATGTTTAGGGTTGCGGACGAAGAGGTGGTGATGGTACAAAAATTATTGAGATTGTTCTCGGAGGTGTTTAATGTATTTCCAATGATAGTAAAATCATAACGTCCGTTGAATTGCCTGAATAAAGCTACATCCTGTGCAAAGGCGGCACAGGAAAAAAAGAAAAGGACAACAAAATTTCTAATTTGTAGTTTTAGATTCACCCGATAATCAATTGAAAGATATAAAGATACTATTTATTTACAATAGAGTATGTTAACAAAATAAAATTAGCTTTAACGAATGGTTCAATCATATCCAAAAAATTAGTACTTTTCCAAAGCATAAAAACAAGCCGTGAGAAACTATACTGTCAGGAAATATCAAGCTGGAGACTATCTTAATTGGAATGCTTTTGTGGCTAATGCCAAAAATGCTACCTTTTTGTTTCATAGAGATTTTATGGAATATCATAGTGACAGGTTTCGTGACTATTCCCTTGTGGTTTTAGATGGTGAAAACTGGATTGCGGTGTTGCCGGCAAATGTAGTGGGAGATACCGTATTCTCACACCAGGGGCTCACTTATGGAGGTATAGTCTGTGATGTAAAATTGAAACAGTCCATGATGCTCCTTATTGTAAAAAACATAATGCAATATCTTGAAGCTGCTGGAATACAGAAACTCCATTTTAAGATGATGCCGTCTATTTATTTTGACTATCCTTCAGACGAACTTAATTATGCCCTGTTCTTGGCAGATGCAAAACTGACAAGAAGAGACGCCTTATCTGTTATTGATAATTCGAGACCGCATAAGATTTCCCGTGCCAGAAGAGCTTGTGTACGCAGAGGACAACAATTAGGGTTGACCATAAAAGAAGAGCCTAATTTCAGGCTGTTCTGGGATGAAATTCTTATTCCGAACATTTCTGCAAAACATGATGCCAAACCGGTTCATACGGTTGAAGAAATTGAAAAACTCCATCGCTTATTTCCGGAGAATATCCGACATTTTAATGTGTATTTTGAAAGAAAGATAGTTGCCGGAACTACCATTTTTATTTCTAAAAATGTTGCACATCCTCAATATGTTTCTGGTCAAAATGAAAAAAATGAACTGGGTTCACTTGATTTTCTATACAGCCATTTGATTCTTGAAGTGTTTAAGGATAAAAGATTCTTTGATTTTGGTATTTCAAATGAGGAAAACGGACGAAAACTTAACGAAGGCCTTATTTTCTGGAAAGAGAGTTTTGGTGCCAGGACACTTACACAAGATTTTTATGAAATCGCTACTTCCAATTATGACAAGCTAGAAAATGTTTTGATATGATAAAATTTCTGGATTTAAAGAAAGTAAATCAGCCTTATGAACAGGCTTTTCAAGATAAGATGAAAACTGTCATGGATAAGGGCTGGTATATTCTAGGTGATGAAATCAAGGCATTTGAAACTAATTTTGCCCACTATTGCGGCACAAAATATTGCATTGGCGTTGGAAACGGACTAGATGCTTTGGTACTGATTCTTAAAGCCTATATACAATTAGGAAAACTCCAGAAAGGAGATGAAGTAATCATTCCGGCAAACACCTACATCGCCAGTATTTTGGCTGTGCTTCAGGCAGACCTGATACCCGTGTTGGTCGAACCCAATTTGGAGACGTACAATCTGGACCCTAACACCGTAGAAAAAGCCATTACATCTAAAACAAAAGCGATTCTGCCCGTTCATCTTTACGGACAATTGGCTCCAATGAAAGAAATTAATACGTTGGCAAAACAGAACAATTTGCTTGTGATAGAAGATGCAGCTCAAAGTCATGGTGCTGTTCTGTATTCTCAAAAATCAGGAAACTGGGGCGATGCCGCAGCATTTAGTTTTTATCCGGGAAAGAACCTGGGAGCTTTAGGCGATGCGGGAGCCATCACAACAAACGATGATGCGTTGGCAAAGATGATTTTTGCAATCCGTAATTATGGTTCCGAAAAAAAATATGTCCATGACTATATTGGTATAAATTCACGTCTGGATGAATTACAGGCTGCTTTTTTGAGTGTAAAACTGCCAAATCTGGATAAAGAAAATGCGGTAAGGAAAAAAATAGCGGAACGTTATCTGTCAGAAATTAAGAATGATAAGATAAAACTGCCTTTCTTTGATGGTACGCAAAATCACGTTTTTCATCTTTTTGTAATCAGGACTGCAAACAGGGAAGAATTACAAGAGTATTTGTCAGCCAATACCATCCAGACCCTGATTCATTACCCAACGCCGCCACATCATCAAAAAGCACTTTCTTATATGGGTGATTTGTCATTTCCAATTACGGAAAAAATCCATCGTGAGGTTTTAAGTCTGCCTATAAGTCCGGTAATGACAGACGAGGAAGTAAGTTATGTAATTGAAATAATTAATAAATTCTAATTGGTTTCTGTAAAGAAAATAGTAGGGTCTTCGCTATTCAAGGTAACTTCTTTGAACAGTATCAGCGTAATCATAAAGCTTCTGATAGGCATAGTGTCGTCAAAGGTTGTTGCTGTTTTTTTAGGAGCTCCAGGCATGGCCCTGGTAGGCAATATGCGAAACTTTTTTTCGTCCATCGAAACAATAACTACTTTGGGTTTTCAGAACGGAATTGTAAAATATACTGCTGAAAACAAAGATGATGAAGACCGGTTGAAAAGAGTAATTTCTACTGTTTTTATAGCCCTATTAGTGTCTTCTGTACTCTTTGCTCTGGCTCTTTTTATCTTTAGCAATTTTTGGAACAACCAGGTTTTCGGAGAGCGAAATAATTATGGTTTTGTCATTTCAATTCTGGCGATTTCAATTCCGTTTTATGTGTTGAATGTTTTTTTTACAAGCATTCTGAATGGTTTCGGGAAATTTCATAAAGTAATTTACATTGCTATTTTTGGAAATATCATCGGATTGCTCATTTCCGTGATTCTGATATGGAAGCTGAATATTGCCGGAGCCTTGATTTCGATTGCAGCCACACCTGCACTACTTTTGATAGTTGCCTATTTGTACTTCAGGTCACTGATGAATGTGCGGGAATATATCCATTTCCGTTACTTCGATTTTGACGTTATCAGAAACCTGTCTTCATTTTCATTGATGGCTTTTGTGTCAGGATTCTTTGGTCCGTTGGTTTATCTGAACATAAGAAATAATGTCATTGAAAAGTTAGGAGAAGAACAAGCCGGATACTGGTCTGCAATGGAAAGGATTTCTTCCAATTATCTGTTGTTTATTTCGACATTGCTAACAGTTTATTTCCTTCCAAAACTTATAATGGCTGTCAACAATCACGAAACTAAAAAAGTGTTTTACAGCTACTACAAAACAATTTTGCCGCTTTTTATTTTTGTCGCTGCGATTATTTATATCCTTAGAGACTTTATTGTTAAATTACTGTTTACAAAAGAGTTTTTACCGGTTGAAGACTTATTTCAATGGCAACTTATAGGCGATACCTTCAAAGTAGCTTCGATGATTTTAGGGTATGAATTTTTTGCAAAAAAAATGACATTGGCTTTTATCGTAACAGAGCTCATGTCTTTGGGAGTTTTATATGTGTCCAGCATCCTTTTTATTGACGTCTATGGTATTGAAGGTATTGTTAAGGCCCATGCTTTTACGTATGCGTTCTATTTTTTGGTGTTGGGAGTTTATTTCAAAATTAAAATGAAGCCTGTCGGCAGTGGGTATTAATGTCTAAACAAAACTAAATGAATCAGGCCCTTTTTATCATACCATTTTATAATGAAGGAAAAAGAATTTCATTTGATTCTTATCGGGAAATCATCGATGCTTCAAAAGAAATAGATTTCCTTTTGATAAATGACGGAAGTTCTGATGATACTTTGGATATATTAAACAGGCTTTCTGAGGAATTGCAAAACAGTACTGTATATAGTTTATCTCAAAACTCAGGTAAGGCTGAAGCGATAAGGCAAGGCATATTACACAATCCAAAAGAATACGAATATATTGGCTATCTCGATGCAGATTTTTCGACTCCGGTTTCTGAAATGATAAAATTACTGGACTATGCGAAAAAAAACAGGGATATTGATATTGTTTTGGGAAGCCGCGTAAAGCTTCTGGGAAATGAAGTGGTAAGGTCACAGGCAAGACACTATTTCGGTCGAATCTTCGCCACCATAATCAGTAAGCTGATTTTACGTGTTCCGGTTTATGATACGCAATGCGGAGCAAAAATCATTAAGGGCGATATAGCAAAAAAACTATTTGATAAACCATTTCTAACCCGATGGATTTTTGATGTTGAAATGCTGTTACGATATAAAATGAGCTATTCCGATTCGTTGGCAACTGTCAAAGAATTTCCTTTAGAAATCTGGATTGAAAAAGGAAATACTTCCATAAAATTAAAAGAATTCCTGATTTTTCCATTTCAGATTCTGAAAATATACTTCCATTACGATAAGAAAAAAGGGTAGTCTTTTTTAATGAACTGATTTCCTTACAATAGTGGGGTATATTTCATTTTTTTCCTGAGTGTTGAAAATGATGAAATGCGCTGTTTCATCTATTTTTTTGAAATTTCGGTAGATATACATAGCGGTAACACTAAAATCATCTCTGTTTTCAAACATAAATTCCTCGCCTTCCAGAAAGCTTTTTTCGAAAAAAATAAAATTTTCCTTTTTTGCAGCAATCTTTAAAATCCGTTCCGGATCTCTGTTTATCTCATTATTTGTGAGCCAATCTGCCGGTAACACGCTTTGGGTGTTAAAAACATAATGGACCATAGGAAAACTGGGAGCAACAATATAATTATTGCCATACTTTTTGACCAGAGATTTAAGGTCGAGCAATTTTTCGCCAGTGTCCTTATTGGTTATAAGGTACTTTAATTTTGGTGAAACCTCAGTAAGCGAATAATTTAATTCTGAAAATGGTTTTTCTCTATACGGTTTTAGATTTGAAGAATAAGCCAATACTAAAATGATACTACCAGTAAAGATAAATAGCTTTTGGTTGTATACTTTATCTAATTCTTCTTCAAATAAAACGGTAATTGAAAGGATTATTCCGGTCGAGAAGAAGATAGGATAATTATAGCCCATGCTTATAGAACAGCTCCAGGCAATCAAAAGTACCAATAGGATAGGAATGAAATAGTAAAAACGCTTCCAATCTTTTATTATCTTACTGATTATGGCAAAAACAGTCGAAAGCATTGCAATTCTGGAAGCGATTAAAAAATCGCTGAAAAAGCATAAGGAAAGAGAGAAAATAAGTAAAACAATTGACAGGTTTTTTAAATATCCCGGAATCGTCAGGGGTTTCTGCTTTGGGAAGTAAAACAATAAAAAAGCGGATACGATAAGCAAAGGAATAAAAACAGAGATTCTGGGATAAGTAATTATATAATCCAGAAAACCGGAATAAAGAAGGTCTTTAAAATGGGTCTGTCCTGTGGTTTGCTCTAAAAACTCATGAATTGAAGAAGTACAAGCCACCCACGAGAGGAAAAGCAGTAAAAAAAGAACCAGATACAAAAAGAAAAACAGGCCTTTTTTAATGCCTTGCAAGCAGGTTATAGCAAACAGAAACCCAAAGGGAATCAAATAAAAGGACTGTTTTGTAAGCGATGATAATACGCAAAAGAGGGCAATTGCCAGGAGCTGAAGGTTGCTTGATTTTTTACTTAAAGAAAGGATATACAATGCAATGACGGAGAAAAACAGACCGTCTGTTGTAGGCCATGGATAGGCGGTAAAGTTTAATAAGGAAATGACAAGCCCAAGTATCATTAAAGCCCATTTGTTGAACTTTATTTGCTGCGGATAAAAATTGGTAAAACTTTTGACAGCCAGAACTACCTGTAAAGCAAACAACAAATAGTTTGTGACTTTTATAAAATAAAATTGGCCAATTTCAGGAAGTATTTTAATAAAAATGGCTTGAAAATATAGTGTCGACGGTGGGGCTTTGTATACAAAATCTTTATAAACATCCTGTCCGTTAGCAATTCGCCAGGAGTAACCCGGAATATACCCCGTATCCCATGTTTCAAAACCATACCTTGCCGTGAAAAGACAATATACAGCAAGGATAAGAAAGAATAAAAGACGATAGCTACTATTGGCCTGAATTGTTTTCATGAATTAAGGGTTAGTTGTATTCCAGCTTTCGGTATATATTTCAGCGATTTTGACAAAATGGTGTTCTTTTTCAATGAATTGGCGAGCCCTTTTTCCAATCAAAGTCAATTCTTCCGGGTTTTCAATCAAAAACGAAAGCTGTTGTACTATAGATTCAACATCAGGCAAAGCATTAATGGCCACACTATCCGTTAGCTGATAATACTCCTGAAACTCTGTTTCAGCTCCTGTAAAAACAACTTTTCCTAATGCCATTGCTTCTAAAGCATTATAGCCCTGGTCGAAAGCATAAATCTGGTCGAGAATAATATGGGCCGAACGTATATGTTTTTGGTACTCGTCATACGGCAGACTATTGACAATTCTGATTTCGACCTTATTCCCATATTTTAATTCTATTTTGGATAGTGCCTCTAAAAAAACAGAACTTCCTTTTTTGACAGCGCTATACTTGTTGACTCCATGAAAAATAACAATCTTAGATGGGATTTCCATCGGAATAAATTCAAGCTTATCGGTATTTATCGGATTAGGAATGAATGTGAAATCGAATCCTGTCTGTTCCATCGGGATTTTATAATCAAGGTCGGATACTAACAGCCCGTCGCAATTTGTTTGTACAAAATCAAAAAGCTTACGCTGCTGGTTGTTGGTATAATTCAACGTATAATTATAGTACTTTTTGGTGGCGGCTGGATTGTTGAAATAAGGTGTGAGTACAGAATATTTCAAATTGTTTTTTAGCAGGACATCAACAATTGGAGTCTCGTCTCCGCAAATCAAAAGAAATTTTTTTGAGTTTTGGGCAAATAGCTTTTCATAAAGCCTTAACGCCAATTTGGGATAGGTTTCTATAGCATTGGAATTAATCAGCTGAACAACATCGTAACCTTTTAGTATTGGCAGTAGTTTTCGAAACTGATAAGCTCTTTCATAGGCTTCAAGGTCCAGCCGAAACAATTTTCGGGTAATCCTGTTACAGAAGCGAAGTAAGGAGTTGGAAGCTACTAATGTTGAAGAAATTGGAAAATCAACAGGATATTTTTTAAAATCATCTCCGGTACCCACAATATGCACTTCATGTCCTAAAGCAGTAAGTCCTTCCTTTAATGAATTGTGTAACCGGCTGAATTCTCCAACGAGTAGAATCCTCATAATTGTTTATATTTGTTTCAAAAATAATTAAAAAAGTAGCAACAGATGCATCAAACCAAAATATGTTTGATAGGAATTACTCTTTCAAATGGTGGCGCGCAAAAGATTCATGCTATTTTGTCAAATTTTTTTTCCAGCAAAAATATAGAGGTACATAATATTGTCATCTTAGATGAAGTGACTTATGATTTCTCAGGAGAATTGCTAAACCTGGGCAAACTGAAAGATAAGGGAAACGGGATATGGAATAATCTGAAACGGTTTCTGATACTGAAAAGATATATCAAAGAGAATAATTTTGATTATATAATCGATGTAAGAACCAGAAACAACCAGATTAAGGAATTCCTGATGACGAAATTTGCTTACAAAGCACCGTATATCCCCATGATTCATAGCTATAATACGGATTGGTATTTCCCTAAAAATAAATTTTTAGCAAAAAATATCTTTTCGAACGCCTATGGTATTGTTTGCATATCGAAAGAAATAGAGGAGAAAGTCAGGAACAAATACGGTTATAAAAAACTGAAAACAATCTATAATCCGCTTGAAATTGATAAAATTGTATCCCTGTCAAAAGAAAGGATAAATTTGAATTTCGAATATGTTTTTGCGGCAGGGCGAATGGTTTTTGATAATAATAAGCAATTTGATAAGTTGATTCGGGCATATGCGGCCTCGAAGCTTCCTTCCCAAAACATCAGGTTGGTATTGCTTGGAGATGGTCCGCAAAAAGAATATTTACAAAACGTAGCACAATCTGAAAAACTTGGAGACAAGGTAGTATTTTTGGATTTCCAGAACAATCCGTTTCAATATATGAAATCGGCACGATTTACTATTCTGGCAAGTAAAAATGAAGGATTGCCCAATATTATAACAGAATCATTAGCCTGCGGTGTGCCTGTAGTGGCCTTTGATTGCAAGTCCGGACCGCGGGAATTGATTGAAAATGGCAAAAACGGACTTTTGGTAGAAGACCAGAATTTCGATGCCCTTGTCAAGGCAATGGATGAAATGAATGAAAATGAGGCATTACGTGCAACTTGCAGAGAGAATGCCTTTGAAAGCATAGAACGCTTTTCGGTAGAAAAAATAGGTGCCGAATGGCTTGAATATTTAAAAATAAAATAGGTAATGAATATTGAAATTATTGAAATTCCTAAAATAGAAGATTACAGAGGAAACATAGCCGTTATTGAAAATGAGGTTGTTCCTTTTGAAATTAAGCGTGTTTATTACCTGTTCGATGTTCCCAGCAGTTCCTACAGGGGCGGTCATGCACATAAAACATTAATACAGTTATTGATTCCGCTATCAGGAAGTTTTGATGTAATGTTGAGTGATGGTAAGGAAAAACAAGTGGTTACACTTAACAAACCAGATAAAGGACTTCTGATAAAACCAACAACCTGGAGAGAATTAGGGAATTTTTCGTCTGGTGCCGTATGTCTTGTTATTGCTTCAGAAGTCTATCAGGAAGAGGACTATATCAGGGAATTCGACCAATTTATAGAACATGTAAATCAGTCATAAATTGACACCAGAATATTTTTGCGCTCAAGATATTTTTTAAAAGCATAGAATTTTCGGGCAACAAAAACAGGCATCGCCATTACCAATTTGGCTTTTAAGGGAATATTGGTCTTGTCAACAGATTGCATATAGAAATTGTAAGTTTTCATATCGCCCGCCAGTTTATGCTGTATGGCAAAAAAAACTCTGTGAAGGTCGAGGTATTTCTTTAATGACGGGTTTTGTTTCTCTTCTTCCTGAAATTCATCCAATTTAGCATAAGAACGTCTTAGCGTTTTTTCCAATGAAATCCTGTTTTCCGCATCAAGCACATGTCTGGAGGAAATTTCATTATCAAAAGCCACATCATATTGCAAGGCAAGGCGAATCCATAAATCGGTATCTTCTCCGGCACCTAACGTAATTGTGGTTTTAAATGCTTCTATTTCATTCAAGATGGTTCTTGGAACGGCAACTGCCGAAGTCCAGGCTATCCTGTCAATATAGCTCGACTTAAAAAAATCCTTTACAATTCCCTGCCAAGGATGGGAAGGAATGTCAATATGTTTTGGCTTTATTACTTTATCAGCATTAAAAAAACGCTCATAATTTGTGCAGTAAAGACCACATTCCGGGAACATCTTATACAGATTGGACAATTGCTCTAAATGGTTAGGAAACCAATAATCATCAGCATCAAGGAAAGCAACCAAAGTGCCGGAAGCTTTTGTTATCCCGTAGTTTCGTGCTTTAGAAACGCCTTGGTTTTCTGTAGAGAATAATCGGATTCTGGCATCGCTGATTTCTAAGGCTCTTGCTTCACTATTATCTGTAGAACCGTCATTTACCAGAATAACCTCAAAATCGCTAAACGTTTGCGCCAATAAGCTGCTTAACGTATTTCTAATGCTGTTTTCCTTGTTGTATAAAGGTATGATGACGGAAAAAAAAGGCATTCTTAAAGAGGTTATGAGGTTTTTGTCAAAAGTACTTTTTTTATTGAAATAAGCCTAAAAACTGTATTTTTGTTTTTATCTATGCAGAAAAAAGAACTTCATATAGTTAGCTTTGACAACCCGTTTCCTCCCAATTATGGAGGTGCCATCGAAGTTTTTTATAAGATAAAAGCACTGCATGAGATTGGTTATGCGATTTATCTGCACTGTTTTGTAAATTCTGTGCCTGAACAAAGTCCGGAATTGGACGCCATTGTTTCAGAAGTATATTTCTATAAAAACTCACACAATCCATTTTATTTCTTTTCAAAAACCCCGTTTTCTGTACTTTCCAGAAACAACAGGGAACTTTTAAATAACCTGAAAAAAAATAATGCCCCTATTTTATACGAAGGCCTAAAAACGGCATATTGTTTTGAAGATAACCTATTGAAAAATAGGGTGAAAGTCATCCGGTTGCACAATCTGGAACAGGATTATTTCAAGGGAATTGCGTTAAGTGAAAACAATCTGATTAAAAAGGCCTTGTATTTTCTGGAAAGCAAAAAGTACGAATCATATGAAAAGAAATTACAACACTTTGACAAGGTTCTGGCGCTTTCCAGGTTTGAAAATGACTATGTCAATTCAAAATTCCATAACTCATCCTATATTCCCGTCTTCCATGGCAATGAAAAGGTTGAAATTATAGAAGGATTTGGTAAATATGCTTTTTATCATGGAGATTTAAGGACTTCCGACAATCGAAAGGTTGTGAAATATCTTATTGAGGTTTTTAAGAATTTGGATTATAAGCTTGTAATAGCCTCAGGGTCAAAAGAAAAAATGGTCAGGAGACTGATTAGGAATGCCCCAAATATAGAATTTGTATTTTTAAAAGATTTCGAAATGCTGAAACAGCTTTTGGGCGAGGCACATATTAACCTGATCCTTTCCTTTCAAAGGTCGGGCACCAAACTTAAATTGCTGAATTCTTTATTCAGGAGCCGTTTCTGTATTATCAATGAGAATATTATCGATGATGAAATCGTCTCGGATTTCTGCATAAAAACAGATTCAAAAGAGAAATTAATTTCCCTTATTAATTTCCTGAAATCGCAACCATATTTGGATGGCGAAAAGAAAAAAACTGTACTGGAAGAATATTTAAATGATAGGGCAAATGCCCAAATCTTATCCGGAATTTTAGAAAGCCTAAACCGCTAAACTGTTCTTTGAACCACTTCAAAAACAGAACCGCTGTCACATTTCAATGTTTTGGAAGGGAATTTCATCAAAAGGGCATAATCGTGTGTTGCCATGATGATTGTTTTTCCGTTTGCATTGATTTTTCGCAATACATCCATGACTTCAACACTGGTTTGCGGATCAAGGTTTCCCGTAGGCTCATCTGCCAAAATAATTTCCGGGTCATTCAGCAAGGCTCTTGCAATCGCAATTCGCTGCTGCTCTCCTCCGGATAGCTGATGCGGCATTTTATTGGCAAAGTTCTTCATGCCCACTTTTTCCAAAACTTCTTCTATCTTAACCTGCATTTCCTGTTTGTCTGTCCAGCCTGTGGCTTTCAAAACAAAAATCATATTTTCCTGTACGTTTCGGTCAGGAAGCAATTTGAAATCCTGAAATACAATACCAATTTTACGTCTCAGGTAAGGAATGTTCTTTTCTTTAAGTGTCGCCAGATCATAGTCCACAATACTTCCTTGTCCTTCCGTTAGAGGAAGATCAGCATACAAAGTTTTCATGAAGCTGCTTTTTCCGGAACCGGTTTTTCCAATAATGTAAAGGAATTCGCCATGTTTTACTTCAATATTTACATTCGATAAAATGAGGTTTTTCTCCTGATAGATATTTACGTTTCTTAAAAAAAGCACAGGTTGCGACATAGTAATCTTGTTTATGTTGTAAAAGTAATAAGTTAACGTGCTTTATCAAAATTAAATTGCAAATCGTTGTTTTTAATTTCTGTCGGTTTGTATTCTTTTGAGTTTCAATGTTCCCAAACCGCAATAGCATAAAACTTCAAATGTTAAAAAAGATGTTTACAATAAACACAAAAGAGCTTCCGTTATAAACTTAAGAATTTGATATATTTGGATATTAAACAAAACCATTAAAAATGCACAGACTTTCAAGGTTATTTCTGTTGTTTTCATTTATAGGGACCGCTCCGGTTTTTGCTCAGCAGACAGCAATTTATACCAACGATTTAACGGAATACAATAAAGCCGTTTCGCTTTATAACGACAAGCAGTATCAGGCTGCCCAGATTATTTTCGAAAAAGTAAAAGCTGACAACAGCAATAAGAATTCGGATATCGAAGCGGATTGTGCTTACTATATAGCGAACTGCGCTATCCGCCTGAATCAGGCTAATGCTGATCAGATGATGGAAAGTTTTGTAGAAGACTATCCGACCAGTACCAAGCAAAATCAGGCCTATATTGAAGTGGCGCATTATTACTTTGAGCAGGGTAAATATCCGCAATCGCTCAAATGGTTTGACAAGGTTGACGAAGGTTCGTTAAGCAATAATGACAGAGAAAGATATAACTTCCAAAAAGGCTATACCTTTTTTACAGCGGGAAATAAAAAAGAAGCTACAAATTATTTCAACCAGGTGCTGAATTCAAAAGAATACGGTTCTCAGGCAAAGTATTATTTGGGTTTCATGGCCTATGAGTCGGATGATTATACCAAAGCCACCAAATTATTTGATGAGGTTTCCGGTGAAGAAAAATATCAGGAGAAGATGTCTTACTTCCAGGCAGACATGAATTTCAAACTGGGCAAATTTGATAAGGCGATAGAATTGGGGAAAGCGGCGATGGCTAAATCAAATGCTTTGGAAAAATCGGAATTGAACAAAATTATAGGAGAGAGCTATTTCAATTTAAAAAAATACGATCAGGCAATTCCATACCTGAACGAATACAAAGGGAAAAAAGGAAAATGGAATAATACCGATTTTTACCAGCTTGGATATGCTTACTACAAGCAAAACGACTACGAAAATGCAATTTCACAATTCAATAAAATTATTGACGGACAAGATTTTGTAGCACAGAATGCCTATTATCATTTAGGAGAAAGCTACTTAAAAACCGACAGGAAGCAACAGGCGCTAAATGCCTTTAAAAATGCTTCTGAAATGGCATTTGATGCAAAAATCCAGGAAGATGCCTATCTGAATTATGCCAAACTCAGCTACGAAATTGGTAACTCTTACCAGAGCATTCCTGCCGTTTTAAACGGTTTTATTGAAAAATATCCAAACAATCCGAGTCGGGCAGAAATCGAAACACTTCTAATCAACTCCTACATCACCTCAAAAAACTACAAAGAGGCGCTGACATTATTGGAAAAAAATAAAGCTTCTAATAGAGAGGCCTATCAAAAAGTTACTTTTTACAGAGGTTTGGAATTGTATACGGATGGCAATTATCAGGAGGCGCTTGCCATGTTCAAGAAATCTTTAGGAGAAAGAAGCAACGCCAGATTCACAGCCCGTGCCACTTTTTGGAAAGCAGAAACAGAATATGTTCTGGATAGTTTTAAAGAAGCAGTGCTTACTTATAAACAATTTTTAGGTGATGCCGAAGCTAAAAACACGCCGGAGAATAAAAACATTTACTATAACCTGGGTTATGCCTATTTTAAGCTGAAAGATTACGATCAGGCTGCAACCAACTTCCAAAGCTATATTTCAGGTCCAAAAGACGATAAGGTTCGTCTGAATGATGCCTATTTGCGTTTGGGTGACAGTTATTATGTTTCTTCAAAATACTGGCCGGCAATGGAGGCCTATAACAAAGCTATTGAAATCAAAGGCGTTGATGCAGATTATGCTGCTTATCAAAAAGCAATCAGCTATGGTTTTGTGGCCAGAAACGAAAAGAAAATTGAAGAGCTCAACAGCTTTATCAAGAACTTCCCTAAATCACAACTTCGTGACGATGCCCTTTATGAGTTAGGAAACACCTATGTAGCAGAAAAAAAGACCGAAAGCGCTATTCAGACCTATGATAAATTGATTGCAGAATACAGAGAAAGTTCCTATACATCAAAAGCTATCCTGCGTCAGGGATTGGTGTATTACAATGCAGAAAAAGATGATCAGGCACTAACCAAACTTAAAAAAGTAGTAGCCGAATTTCCAAATACTCCGGAAGCTCTGGAAGCTGTATCGACAGCAAGGCTGATTTATCTGGATAAAGGAAAAGTAGACGAATATGCTACCTGGGTAAAAACGCTGGACTTTGTTGAAGTATCTGATGCAGAATTGGATAATGATACATACGGAGCGGCTGAAAAGCAATATCTTCAGAATAACATCAAACCCGCAATTGCAGCATTGAGCGGTTATATAGCGAAATTCCCGAACGGAATCAATTCTCTGAAAGCAAATTTCTATCTCGCACAATCCTATTTTGCGGATGGTTTGGAAAATAATGCCATCCCGAATTATGAATTTGTAATTGCAAAACCAAGAAATGAGTTTACAGAGCAATCGCTTGCAAGGCTGTCTCAGATTTTGCTCAAAAAAGCGGATTATGCAAAAGCAGTTCCGGTTTTGAAAAGATTAGAAGCGGAGGCCGATTATCCGCAAAACATAACATTTGCCCAGTCCAATCTGATGAAATCGTATTATGAGCAAAAAGATTATGCTAATGCGGTAGTATATGCCGAAAAAGTTTTGGCAAATGCGAAAACAGACGACAGGGTAAAAAGTGATGCCCAGGTTATAGTGGCACGTTCTGCAATAAAAATCAATGACGAGGTTAAAGCCAAAGCAGCCTATGCAAAATTGCAGACCATTGCTAAGGGAGAACTGGCAGCAGAAGCATTGTTTTATGATGCCTATTTCAAAAATAAAGACGGGAAATTTGAGGCATCAAATACGGCCGTACAGAAATTGGCCAAAGACTATTCCGGATATAAATATTTTGGAGCCAAAGGACTGGTTGTAATGGCGAAAAATTTCTACGGACTAAAAGACAGCTTCCAGGCAAATTACATTTTGGAAAGCGTCCTTAAAAATTTTAAGGATTATCCGGACGTTATTGAAGAAGCCCAAAAAGAATTGGATATTATTAAAGGAGAAGAAGCCAAACGCAACTCATCCATCCAGAATTAATCACATCTCATTCTAAATACAATTTAAGTAATATGACACATAAAACCCAATATAAGATTGCTTTATTATTTCTTTTCGCTGGCCTGCAAGGCGTTTTTGCCCAAAAGAAGGATGAGAATATCGGAACCGAAGTTGTAAACGTGGTAAAGCCATATACGCCAACTATTTCTGATGCTTTTAAAGTCAAAGAAACACCGCCATTGGAAGACGAAGACAATACAAAAAAGGAAGAAATCAAATACAACATCTTTTCCTTTCCGGTAGCTTCTACTTTTACGCCGGCAAAAGGAAGGGCTGCTTCTGTTGACAAGGCAAAACAAGAAAAATTATATAAGAATTATGCGACTTTGGGTGTTGGAAACTATGGTACGCTGAATGCGGAATTGTTTGTAACCGAAAACCTGAACCGTAACGAATATGTGGGAGGAATGCTTCGCCATCTTTCTTCGCAGGGAGGTATTGATGACCTTTTGCTGGATGACAAATTCTATAATACATCCCTTGACCTGACATATGGGAATCAGCAAAAAGACTTTTCTTGGAATGTAGATGCCGGTTATCAACACCAGGTATATAATTGGTACGGATTGCGAAATGACTTTGCCAATGATCTGGCTGATCCGCAAGACAGGCAAGACCTTATAAACAGTATTGATCCGCAGCAAACCTACCAGAATATTTATTTGGGAGGCCGAATCAGTGCCAAGGAAAGTATCTTTAAAGAAGCAAGCCTGAAATTCAACCATTTCTCTGATGCTTTCGGTTCTTCAGAGAACAGATTTTATGTAAAACCTACTGTTGGTTTTGAAATTTCAGGAAACAAGATTAATGCAAATTTCATAGTGGATTATCTGGGCGGGTCTTTTGAAAAAGATTATTTTGGTACAACAGCTATTAATTATGGTTTTACCAATATTGGTATACAGCCAAGTTTTGTATACCAGCAAGATGACCTGACAGTCAACCTGGGAGCCGGGCTTTTTTATAGCATGGATAATGAAAACAGTGATAACAAGTTCTTTGTTTATCCACAGATTACCGCTACCTACAGAATCGTAGGGGATGTCATGATAGCTTATGCCGGAGCAGAAGGTAGCCTGAAGCAGAATTCATACCGTGATTTTACACAGGAAAACTTTTTCGTGTCGCCAACTCTGGCAATTGCTCCAACCGACCAGAAATATGATATCTATGTTGGTCTAAAAGGAAAAATAGCCAATAATGTCAGCTTTAATATTAGAGGTTCATACAAAAATGAAGACGGAAAGGCTGTTTTCCTCAGCAATCCATACAACAATGAAAACCCAAATCAGGAAGGCTATGCTTTTGGGAACTCCTTTAGTGTCTTATATGATAATGTAAAGACGATGAGCTTTTTTGGAGAGCTGAAGGCTGATTTTTCTAAAAACGTTTCTTTTGGCATAAACGGAACATTCAATAGCTACAAAACAGATGAATTGGCGGAAGCATGGAATCTTCCGGAACTTCAGGTAGCGGCAAACCTTGACTTCAATATTACTGAAAAATGGTATGCAGGAGCCAGCGTTTTCTTTGTAGGCGAAAGAAAAGATGTTTTTAGCTACACTTCCCTGTTGAGAAACGAATTAGAAACTGTAACCCTGGATAGCTATTTTGATTTGAATATGCATGTAGGATATAAATACAACGACAGGCTTACGGCTTTTCTAAAGGGAAATAACCTCACCGGTCAGGATTATCAAAAATGGCTAAATTATCCTGTACAAGGAATCCAGGTTTTGTTGGGGGCAAGCTATAAATTTGATTTTTAATAAGTCGAAAGTCGAAAGTCAAAAGTCGAAAGTCAAAAATCTAAAATCACAAATATCAAAAAGCCTGCATTTACCTGTAGGCTTTTTTATTCCAAAAAGAAATCAGCGAAAATCAGCGTCATCTGTTTTATCCGCGACTAAAAAATACCCAATGACACTCAAAGAAAAAACACTAAATTATTATAAGCAATTGGTACAGGATAAAATCGATGCCTTTCAGGATATGATTTCAAACCTGACAGATGATGCCCAAAATGATGCAAAGGGCTCTGCCGGAGACAAACATGAAACAGCACTGTCCATGATGCATCTGGAGCAGGAAAAACTCAATCACAAGCTAAAAGAATTTCTGGAGCAGAAAGGCGTCCTTGACAAGATTGATGCTTCAAAAGAAACCAAAATAATTACCTTGGGAAGTGTGGTCAAAGCAAACGGAATCTTATTGTTCATGAGCGCAGCACTTCCAAAAATTAAAATAGAAGAGAAAAACATTATTGCACTCTCACCGCAATCACCATTGGGAAATAAGCTTCTGGGTCAGCAGGTTGGTTATAGTTTTGAAATTAACGGCACAAAATACCTGATAGAAGAAGTCCAATAAAAAAGAAATTAAATCACCATCCAAACGGATGGTTTTTTTATGAAATAAACCAAATGGGCTGTTTTCAGACGGATAAAATTTCATAATTGCTAAAAAGTTTTTATTTTAATTTTAATTTGTAACTAAAAATAAATTTATAGTTTAATAAATAAAACAAAAACCACAAATTTGCTTTAATAAAATAATCGAATTTAAAAAGTAAAGATATGTGCGGGATATTAGCAATTATAGGAAAAGGAAAAGACGAAGAATTAGTAAGGCAGCTTTCCAAAAGAATGTCGCATCGAGGACCGGATGAAAGTGACCTGCATGTGACGGAAAACGGACATATCTTAAGCCACGAACGCTTATCTATTATTGACCTCCATTCAGGAAGACAGCCAATTAAAGGAACCAGGTCAGCCTATATGGTTCATAATGGTGAAATCTACAACCATCAGGAACTTAGAGATACGGTATTGAAACACCATACTTTTAGAACCAAATCAGATTCGGAAGTAATCGTACATCTGTATGAGGAGTTCGGATATGATTTTCTGAATATGCTGGACGGTGATTTCGCTTTTGTCATCATTGATGGTGATGATTTTATAGCAGGCAGAGATGCGGTTGGAGTGAAACCTTTGTATTATGGACTTGATGAGAGAGGCCGTATTTATTTTGCTTCAGAAATGAAGCCTATGGCAGACCAGTGCAAGACATTCGCCACTTTTCCTCCCGGACATTATTATACGCAAAAAACGGGCTTTGTGAAGTATTACAGGCCGGAGTATGAAGACCATGAAAAAGCTACGGAAGCGTTGGATTTGGTAAAAATTCGCGAAACTTTGACAGAGGCGACACGAAAAAGGCTGATGAGCGATGTGCCTATTGGAGTATTGCTTTCCGGCGGGCTTGATTCATCGTTAACATCGTCTATAGCGGCACGGCTATTAAAGGAAAAAGGTAAGGAATTGCGTTCCTTTTCTATTGGATTGGATGCAGAAGCTCCTGACGCAAAAGCAGCCCGAAAAGTGGCTGAATTTTTAGGTACAGACCACCATGAAATCTATTTTACGATTGAGCAGGGAATTGAAATTCTGGATAAGCTAATCTGGCATCTGGAAACTTATGATGTAACTTCGATACGGGCCAGCACGCCAATGTATTTCCTTTCGAAAGCGATTACAGACATGGGTGTGAAAGTAGTGCTGTCTGGAGAAGGAGCCGATGAGATTTTTGGAGGCTATCTTTATTTCAGAAATGCACCATCAACAGAAGATTTTCAAAAGGAAACTATTGAAAGAGTACAGAAACTGTTTACTGCCGATTTGCTGCGTGCTGATAAGTCAACAATGGCACATGGGCTGGAAGCAAGAGTTCCGTTTTTAGATAAGGCATTTCTGGATTTGGCAATCAGTATCCGTCCGGAAGAAAAGCAGCCAAAAACATATGACGGAGTTGAAAAATACATCCTGAGAAAGGCATTTGACACGCCTGAAAATCCTTACCTGCCACAAGAAGTATTATGGAGGCAAAAAGAACAGTTTTCAGATGGAGTAGGCTATAGCTGGATTGACACGCTGATAGAGTACTGCTCTTCCCGGGTTACAGATTTGCAAATGGAACAGGCTGCCGAGCGTTTTACATACAATACGCCGGTAACGAAAGAAGCCTACTTCTACCGCGATATTTTCCATAAGCATTTTCCGCAGTTAAGTGCGGCACAGACCGTGAGGAAATGGATACCGAAATGGCAGGAAAACTTAGACCCTAGCGGCAGGGCAAATGCGGCCCACATACAGGCGGATACAGCGATATCAAAAACCGGTGCTGTAGCCTGATTTAAAAATAAAAGTTTAGTTTGTTTGTTGCAAAAGCGTTCACTTTAGGGTGGCGCTTTTTGCTTTTTTAAAAAGGCCTGCTTTATGTTGAAAAATAAATGGCCAAACCTTAAAAATGTTGATAACTTAAGTGCTAAAATCTCCTTTTGTGGCTGATTATCACTCCTGTTTTTATATATTTGTTCGTTAAACAAAAAAATACCTTTTTAGACAGATTATATATGAGCGAAGAAATCAAGAAGAGCAATTATTCAGCCGATAGTATTCAAGCATTAGAAGGGATGGAGCACGTAAGAATGCGTCCGTCGATGTATATTGGAGATGTAGGTGTAAGAGGTTTGCACCACTTAGTTTATGAAGTTGTCGATAACTCAATCGATGAGGCAATGGGTGGCCATTGCGACACTATATCCGTTACCATTAATGAAGATAATTCCGTAACCGTTGAAGACAACGGGCGTGGAATTCCTGTGGATATTCATAAAAAAGAAGGCGTTTCCGCACTTGAGGTTGTAATGACTAAAATTGGTGCCGGAGGTAAATTCGATAAAGATTCCTATAAAGTTTCCGGAGGTTTGCACGGGGTAGGTGTTTCTGTTGTAAACGCCTTGTCCAATCATATGAAATCTACTGTTTTCCGCGATGGAAAAATTTATGAGCAGGAATATGAAAGAGGAAAAGCGCTTTATCCGGTAAAACAAATCGGGGAGACGGAAAAACGTGGTACAAGACAGACGTTTTATCCGGACGATACTATTTTTACGCAAACAACAGAATTTTCATATGACACCCTTTCTGCCCGTATGCGTGAGCTTTCATTCCTGAACAAAGGGATCACGATTACGTTTACAGACAGAAGAGTAAAAGATGAAAAAGGAGAGTTCCTGAGCGAAGTTTTCCATTCAGATGAAGGTCTTAAAGAATACATCCGTTTCTTAGACGGCAACCGTGAGCCTATCATTTCGCATGTAATCAGCATGGAAAGCGAAAAAGGTGAAATACCTGTGGAAGTTGCTTTGATATACAATACCAGCTACTCGGAGAATATATTCTCTTATGTAAATAATATCAATACTCACGAAGGAGGAACGCATTTGCAAGGTTTCAGAACCGGTTTGACCCGTTCGCTTAAAAAATATGCCGATGCTTCCGGTCTTTTGGAAAAATTGAAATTTGAAATCACGGGAGACGATTTCCGTGAAGGTCTTACGGCTATTATTTCCGTAAAAGTTTCAGAACCTCAATTTGAAGGACAGACCAAAACGAAATTGGGTAACAGAGAAGTAGTTTCTCCGGTGAGTCAGGCCGTAGGCGATATGATTGAAGCCTATCTGGAAGAAAACCCAAATGATGCAAGAGTAATCGTTCAGAAAGTTATTTTGGCCGCACAAGCGCGTCACGCTGCTAAAAAAGCGCGTGAAATGGTGCAAAGAAAAACCGTTATGGGCGGTGGCGGATTACCGGGTAAATTATCCGACTGTTCAGAACAGGATCCGGCAAAATGTGAAGTTTTCCTTGTTGAGGGAGATTCTGCGGGTGGAACTGCAAAACAAGGTCGTGACAGAAATTTCCAGGCTATTCTTCCGTTGCGTGGTAAAATCCTGAACGTTGAAAAAGCGATGCACCATAAAGTTTTTGAAAATGAGGAAATCCGAAACATTTTCACGGCTCTTGGGGTAACTATAGGAACGGCAGAAGATTCGAAGGCTTTGAATATTGAAAAATTAAGATACCATAAAGTAGTAATCATGTGTGATGCCGATGTCGACGGTTCTCACATTTCTACCTTAATATTAACCTTCTTCTTTAGATTTATGAAGGAGCTGATTGAGAACGGACACGTTTACATCGCGACACCTCCTTTATATATGGTAAAGAAAGGAAACAAAAAAGAATATGCATGGAACGACGCACAACGTGATGAAATTACGGAAAGAATGGGTGGTGGTTCCAGCGTGCAGCGATATAAAGGTCTTGGAGAGATGAATGCGGAGCAATTGTGGGAAACAACCCTAAATCCGGAATTCAGAACTTTACGTCAGGTAACGATTGACAGCCTTGCAGAAGCAGATCGTATTTTCTCTATGTTGATGGGTGATGAGGTGCCACCTCGTCGTGAATTCATCGAGAAGAATGCGGCCTATGCTAATATCGATGCCTAATACTCTGAAATAAACAACAACAAATAAACAAATACAATTATTATGAAAGTTACAATAGTAGGTGCCGGAAATGTGGGCGCAACCTGCGCTGACGTGATTGCTTACAGAGGAATTGCCAGTGAGGTAGTTTTATTAGATATTAAAGAAGGATTTGCAGAAGGTAAGGCAATGGACATCATGCAGTGCGCTACAAATACAGGATTTAATACAAAAGTTTCCGGAGTAACCAATGATTATTCTAAAACTGTCAACAGTGATGTTGTAGTAATCACTTCTGGTATTCCTAGAAAACCGGGAATGACAAGAGAGGAATTAATCGGAATTAATGCTGGAATCGTTAAATCGGTTGCGGAAAATGTTTTGAAATATTCTCCAAACACCATTGTAGTTGTAGTTTCAAATCCAATGGATACAATGACCTACTTGACTTTAAAAGCTACCGGACTTCCGAAAAACAGAATCATCGGAATGGGAGGTGCTTTGGATAGTTCTCGTTTCAGATACTACCTGTCAAAAGCTTTAGACAAACCGTCTAATGATGTTTCGGCTATGGTAATTGGCGGACACGGTGATACGACTATGATTCCGTTAACTCGTTTGGCATCTTATAATGGTATTCCTGTTTCAGAATTCCTTTCGCAGGAAGCGTTGGATAAAGTAGCGGCAGATACTATGGTTGGTGGTGCTACATTGACAGGGCTTTTAGGAACATCTGCCTGGTATGCGCCGGGTGCTTCTGTGGCCTATTTGGTTGACAGTATACTGAATGACCAGAAGAAAATGATTGCCTGCTCAGTATTCCTTGAAGGAGAATATGGGCAAAATGATATTTGTTTGGGTGTTCCTTGTATTATAGGTAAAAATGGTGTGGAAGAAATTCTTTCCATCAACCTGGATGAAAAAGAAAAAGCATTGTTGGCTAAAAGTGCCGATGCGGTAAGAAATATGAATGCCGATTTGAAGTCGGTTTTGGCGTAATTCCTACCTTATAAATTAAGAGACTGCTTCTTGCAGTCTTTTTTTTATGATATAATTAGCAAATTAATTGGTTAATCTTTTGGTTAATTATATATTTGCTCGTTTTAAAAAAAAGGGAATAAGTCAAGTTTTGTTATTATTGTCTGATAACTACTTGATTTAGTCTGTTTTATCTGTTTAAACACACCAAGAATAAGAAATTTAATTAATTTTTAGTAATAATGCAGAATAGAGGACTCGTTAAATTTTTTGCAATTTTATTTGCATTGGTAAGTATTTACCAACTATCATTCACATTTGTCGCCAACCGCGTTAAGAGTGATGCAAAAGCCTTTGCTAACGGAGATGAGAAAAAAGAAGTAAAGTATCTTGATTCAATCAGCAAGGAAAATGTTTACAACCTTGGCTTTACAAAATTTACTTACAAAGAAGTTTCTGATAAGCAAATCAACAAAGGACTTGACCTTGAAGGTGGTATCAATGTGATTTTGCAAATTTCTGTAAAAGACGTTTTGAAAACTTTGGCTAACCACACAAAGAACCCGGTTTTCAATAAAGCTTTGGAGAATGCTGATAAAAATCAACAAGGTAATCAGGATTATATTGATGCCTTTTTTATTGCATTTGATGAAGAGTCTAAAGGAGCGGTAAAATTAGCAGATCCTGAAGTTTTTGCACACCGTAATCTTGAAGAGGTTAACTTCAATATGTCTGATGCACAGGTGAAAACCATTATCAAGAGAAAAGTTAAAGAATCTGTTGAAAGTGCATTTAGAGTATTGACTGAGCGTATTGATAAATTTGGTGTAGTTCAGCCAAACATACAGATGCTTGGTGAGTCAGGAAGAATTCTGGTTGAACTTCCGGGTGCGAAAGATGTTGACCGTATCAAAAAATTATTACAAAGTACAGCCCAACTTGAATTCTGGGAAACGTACAAAATAGAAGAAATGGGTAATTTCTTAATGGCTACTAATGAAGTTCTTAAGAAAACCGAAAAAGAAATCAATACTAAAGAAACTCCTAAAACAGCCAACGATACTCTTGGAAATCTGTTGACAGATGCTTCTAAAGATTCTACTGCAGTAAAAGGAAACAATCCTTTGTTTGACAAAATGACTGCTTACGGACAAGGTCCTATCTTAGGATACTATTCTCCGAAAGATACTGCAAAAATTAATGGGTATTTGAAAATGCCGGAAGTGAAATCACTTCTAACAGGCGAGCAGCGTTATGCTAAATTTGTTTGGAGCAAGCCTCAATCTATAAATGTATTAAAACAACAGATTGTTGATCCTACAAAAACTCCTAACTCTAAAAAGGTAGAAGTTTTAGAACTATATGCATTAAAAGGTAACAGACAAAACACTCCGGCAATGAGCGGAGGTGTTGTAACTGACGCAAGTGATAAATTCGACCAGATGGGTAAGCCTTCTGTAGAAATGATCATGAACAGCAAAGGTGCCAAAGATTGGGAAGCTCTTACAGGAAAAGCATACACTGAAAAAGGATTCATCGCTATCGTATTGGATGACGTAGTATATTCTGCTCCTGGAGTAACAAGTGGTGCTATCACAGGTGGTATTTCTCAAATTACAGGAAACTTTGATATTTCTGAAACAAAAGACTTAGCAAACATTCTTAGAGCAGGTAAATTGCCAGCTTCTGCAGATATCGTTCAGTTTGATGCTGTTGGTCCGTCATTAGGACAGGAAGCAATTGATAATGGTATTACTTCAGCTTTAGTTGGATTATTACTGGTATCGCTTTGGATGGTTGTATACTATGGAAAATCAGGTTGGTTTGCAAACATTGCATTGGCAGTAAACTTACTTTTCCTATTTGGTATTTTGGCTAGTATTGGTGCAATCCTGACATTGCCTGGTATTGCGGGTATCGTTTTAACAATGGGTACAGCGGTAGATGCTAACATTATCATTTACGAGCGAGCAAAAGAAGAATTGCGAATGGGCAAAACACTGGAAGAAGCAGTAAAAGTTTCTTTCAGCTGGAGAGGGGCGATGTCATCAATTACAGATGCGAACGTAACTCACGTTTTGACTGGAGCCGTATTATTCATTTTTGGGACAGGACCAATCAAAGGTTTCGCAACTACATTGTTGATTGGTATCTTCACGTCGTTATTTACATCAATCTTTATTACAAGAATCTTGTTAGAGTGGAGTATTTCCAGAAAGAACAACCTGACGTTTGTAACATCAATGTCTAAAAACTGGTTTACAAACTTTAATTATGATTTCTTGGGTAAAAAGAAAATCACTTACATTTTCTCAAGCTGTGTTGTTATCGTGAGCGTTGCTTCATTCTTTATCAACGGACTTGATGAAGGTGTAGATTTCAAAGGAGGTCGTACTTTCCAAATCCGATTTGAAAAGCCGGTAGAAGCGTCTGAAGTATCTGACGAACTTACTAAAGTATTTGACGGAGTTGTTCAGGCAAAAGTATTAGGAGATAAGGAACAGCTTAAAATTGTTACTAAATATAAGATTGATGACCCAAGCTCTGATGCTGATGTGGAAGTAAACAAAATGCTGTTTGACAACCTTAAGAAATATTACGGACCGGATTTGACTTATGAAAAATTCGTAAATGCATATGATGGAAAAACCATAGGTATCGTATCTTCTTCTAAAGTAGGTCCTGCTGTTGCAAAAGATATTAAAACGAACTCATTCTGGGCAGTATTGGGAGCTATGGGAATTGTTTTCCTTTACCTGATGATTAGTTTCAGAAAATGGCAGTACAGCTTAGGTGCGATAGCTGCTGTAGCGCACGACGTTATCTTTGTTTTAGGTATCTATTCATTATGTTATAAATTCATGCCTTTCCACATGGAAATGGACCAGCACTTTATTGCGGCTATCTTAACGGTGATTGGTTACTCGATGAACGATACGGTAATCGTATTCGACAGAATTCGTGAATATCTTGCAGGTAAAACAAAAGGTAGCTTCAATGATATCGTAAACCGTTCGGTTAATACTACAATGTCAAGAACATTAAACACGTCGTTGACAATGATTTTAGTATTGCTTATCATGTTTATCTTTGGAGGTGAATCTATCCGTGGATTTATATTCGCAATGCTTGTGGGTATTATCGTAGGAACATACTCATCATTGTTCATTGCAACACCGGTTCTTTGTGATTCGATTTCTGATGCTGAACACAAGAGAATTGAAGATATGCACAATAATGTTGAGAACAAATAATACGTTTTCGATAGATAAATAATAAAAGCCCGATACGTCGGGCTTTTTTTTGTTTGTATAGTTCTGGAAATCTGTTGGAATAGAGCAAACAGAAAGGTTTACTCCATGGTGTTCGCTCCTCATAAACTTAGCGTCTTAGCGAGAAGCTGTTTTCACGCAAAGGCGCCAAGACGCAAATATGTTGTTCTGGGTATTGAATTTGAAAATAATATATAAGGCGTTCGTTTGTGAATTAGCCTTTTTAAGAGTTCTTTTCGTTTTTAATTGATATTTAGATTGCACAAGTTTGAAGGTTTGTAAAAACCAATAAAAAAGGGCCGTATGGCCCTTTCTATATTTGATGAGTAATTTGCTATAAAGAATTTATCTTTTTCTCTGCAGTAAAGATAAAATACAGACCAGCAAGTATAAAAGGAATGCTTAGCCATTGTCCTGTTGAGAAAAGACCCAGAGATTCCTCGATTCCACCCTGGCTTTCTTTTACGAATTCAACAAGGAAGCGTACAGTCCATAACAAGACTAAAAATAGCCCGAAAAGATATCCGGATTTTTCTCTCGCCTGTGTTTTCCAGTAAGAGAAAAATAAGATGAAGAAAACAATCACATAGCCAACCGCTTCATATAGCTGTGCCGGATGTTTTGGAGCAACCTGCTGCAATATTGCTGCATATTCTGGATTCGTTGCGATTTGGTGATATGCATCATTGACATTGTTGGTTTTGGTTTCAATCATTGCCACGTCAGGTTTGATACTGTCCCTTAAAAATTTAATTCCAAGGGGAGAAGTCGTTTTGTGTCCTACGATTTCAGAATTGAAAAAGTTTCCAAGTCTGACAAAAATGGCGCCAGAGGCCACAGGAATTACAATACGGTCCAAAATCCATAAAAGAGGCCGCTTGATAACATTCTTGCTGTAAAAATACATTGTAATGATTATTGCTATCGCGGCTCCGTGGCTGGCCAATCCGGAAAAACCGGTAAATTCAAAATGTGGTTTCGTTTTGAATGGAAGAAAGACACTCCAGAAATCTTCGCGGAACAACTCTGACTGGTAAAAAATGACATGGCCTAAGCGGGCTCCTATTAATGTGGCGAAAAAAGTATAGATGAAAAGCGTGTCTAATTTTTCAATCGATTCGCCTTCTCGCAAATATATCTTTTTCATTAAATACCATCCTAATACAAAGGCAATTACAAACATCAGGCTGTAATAACGTATTACGAAAAAACCTAAGTCAATGCCTTCTGATGGATTCCAAACAATGTTTAGAGCTGTAGTCATAATTTTAAAGTTCTGAATTTAACCGTAAAAATAAAGATTTGATTTTAATCGAATCAAAAAAAGGCGTTAATGTTTATGCTTGCAGACTTTTTCAGGAACAGGGTCGTAGCCTTTTCCGCCCCAAGGATTACAGCTTAGGATTCTGCGGATTCCCAAATAACCACCTTTAAACAGGCCATGCTTTTGCAGTGCCTCTATCGTGTATTGAGAACATGTTGGCTGATAACGGCAGGAAGAAGGCAGAAAAGGGGAGATACCGCCCTGATAAAACCGGATCAGCAGAATAAAAGGAGCGGTAAGTAGTTTTTTCAGGCTCACAATAGTGCTGTTAAAAAAAATGATGAAGCTTAATAGCTTCATCATTTTTTGTTAGTTTATAGAGAATGTTGTTCCTTCTTTTCCGTCTTTGAGATTAATTCCCAGATTGGTAAGCTGGTCCCTGATCTTGTCAGACAATGCAAAATCCTTATTGGCTCTTGCTTCATTGCGCATGCCTATAAGCATGTTGACAACACTGTCTAGCTTGTCATTATTTTCAAGTGATTTTTCGTTAGTCAGTCCTAAAACATCAAATAAGAAATTTTCAATGGTTTTGCTAAATAGTTTCAGATCCTCCGAAGTAATCGTTTCCTTATTTTCTTTTAATAAATTGATGTAGCGAACTGCTTCAAATAGCTGTGCTATTAATATTGGAGTATTGAAATCATCGTTCATGGCGTCATAGCAGGCATCGATCCATGCCCGAATATCAAGCGATGATTTTTCAGAAGGAATGATTTCGTTTATCGTGTCATAAGCATCCATTAATCTTACAAAGCCTTTTTCAGAGGCTGCGATTGCATCATCTGTAAAGTCAAGATTACTTCTGTAATGTGCCTGCAACATGAAAAAGCGTGCTACGGAAGGAGCATATTTCTTGCTTAAAAAAGGACTGCCGCCGGCATAGATTTCTCTTGGCAATATGTTGTTTCCGGTAGACTTGGCCATTTTTTTGCCATTTAGTGTAAGCATATTGGCGTGCATCCAATAATTTACAGGAGCTTGTCCGGTGCAGGCTTCATTTTGTGCGATCTCACATTCGTGGTGTGGGAATTTAAGGTCCATTCCGCCACCGTGAATATCAAAGTGATTCCCCAGATATTTTGTGCTCATTGCAGTACATTCCAAATGCCAGCCTGGGAAACCATCACTCCATGGAGAAGGCCATCGCATAATATGTTCCGGTTCTGCTCTTTTCCATAGGGCAAAATCCTGCGGATTTCGTTTGTCGGATTGTCCGTCAAGCTCACGTGTATTGGCAATCATGTCCTCTATGTTTCTGCCGCTCAGTTTTCCATAATTATGGGTCTTGTTAAATTTTTGAACATCAAAATAAACAGAGCCATTGGAAACATAACCAATGCCATTTTCGATAATCTTTTTGATGATCTCGATTTGCTCAATAATATGGCCTGTAGCAGTAGGTTCTATGCTGGGTGGAAGGAAATTAAACTCCTTTAAAATTTCATGAAAATCAACAGTATAACGCTGCACAATTTCCATAGGCTCAAGCTTTTCAACACGGGCCTTTTTTGCAATTTTATCTTCGCCTTCATCCTCATCATCTACAACATGTCCTACATCGGTAATATTGCGTACATATCTTACCTTGTAGCCAAGATGAAGCAGGTACCTGAAAACGACATCAAATGACATGAACGTTCTTACGTTTCCTAAATGTACATTGCTGTAAACTGTTGGTCCGCAAACATACATTCCTACATTGCCCTCATGGAGGGGAACGAAAACTTCTTTTTCTCCGGAGAGAGAGTTGTATATTTTTAGATTTTGAGTCTGGTACAATGGCATAGGTTGTCGATTTTAAAATTCAGGACTAAAGTGGGTAAGGCCTATTTTGATTAGTCGCTTAAAACTGAGTGTCAAATTTAATATAATCTAAGAATTCTCGTCTTGTAGCCTCGTTTTTAAATTTACCTCCAAATTCTGAAGTAACGGTGCTGCTTTCGATATCCTTTATTCCTCTGGAATTTACACAAAGGTGCTTGGCATCAATTACACAGGCAACATCTTCCGTATTCAGTACTTTTTGTAATTCCTGAACAATCTGCATGGTCAGGCGCTCCTGAACCTGCGGACGTTTTGCAAAATACTCAACGATACGGTTCATTTTGGAAAGACCAACTACTTTTCCGTTAGAAATATAGGCAACATGGGCTCTCCCGATAATTGGCAACAGGTGATGCTCGCAAGTAGAATACACCGTGATGTTTTTTTCTACCAGCATTTCGCCATATTTGTAATTGTTGATGAATGTTGAAGCGTTAGGTTTTTTTGCCGGATTCAGACCGCCAAAAATCTCCTTAACAAACATCTTGGCAACGCGGTTAGGTGTGCCTTTTAGACTGTCGTCAGTAAGGTCCATCCCCAATGTTAGGAGAATGTTTTCTACGTCTTTTTTTATAAGCTCGATCTTTTGGTCGTCTGTAATGTCAAAGGCATCGCTTCTTAAAGGATTTTTTGCATTTGTGGCAATATGGTTATCTCCAATTTCGTCTAGAAAATCTTCGTTATTTGTCATTGAAAATTATATATTATGGTAAGTACGTATTAAAGACTGCAAAGATAAATAATAAATAGCAAAGAAATTCCATAGATGTTAAATTTAAAAATTTTCAAAATTTAAGATAATTATTTCTTAAATTTATGTAAATTTCGCTCCTCAAAATAATCTAAAAATGAAAAAGAATTATCTTTTATTATTCTTATTTGCTTTATTGTTAACGAATAGTTATGGCCAGGATTTAGGCTGTGTCAGCGTAAATGCGAACACCCCCTTGCCTATCTGTAACGTTGGTGATTCTAGGACTATAACGGCTTCACCACCTGTTAACAGTATTCCTAGACAAACTACAAGTTACGTAATTTCTCAAACTCCTTTTGTGTGGAGAAGCCCTGATAACGTAAATGACGTTACAAGTATCACCACAGACGACAGATGGTCTCAGATAGTTCCTTTGAGAGGAAAGCAAACTGTGCCGCTTAACTTCTGTTTTTTTGGGGAAAAATATAGCGAATGTTTGATTGGAGATAACGGAGCGGTTACTTTCAGTATTCAAGGTCATCCCGATTCACCAGGAGGACTTTATACCACTGGGCCGAGTGGATTCTCTTTTGGTCCTGGTGATCGTATTCCTACGGGGCCGGGATATGGGCCTCCGTATAAGAATGCAATCATGATGCTTCAGGATTTGCAGATAAATAATGGTGCTATAGCAAGTACTGCAATTAATTTTTTTACAGTTGGAACTTACCCTTGTAGGGCGTTTGTGGCCAACTGGCAAGACGTTCCTCTTTTTGGTAATTGTGCGGCTTCTGGTCTTCAATCATACCAAATTGTATTGTTTGAGTCTACTAATATTATAGAAATCCATGTGAGAAGACGAACCTCTTGTCCGAACTGGTTAGGAGGTAGAGGTCTGCTCGGTATTCAAAACGCTGATGGTTCTATAGGATATTCGCCAACTAGTCCGGACAGAAACGTGGGTACTTGGCAGGTATTGGAAACTCAGTCGGAAGCATGGAGATTTACTCCTAATGGTCCAATGGTTCCTGTTACTTATGAGTGGTATGAAGCTGCCAATCCTGGTGTCGTAATTGGAACAGGTCCAAGTTTGACAGTTAGTCCGGCAGTGACAACAGATTATTGTGTTAGAGCCACATTTGGGAGTTGTGATGCCGCAATTCCACCACTTTTAGCAACAGATTGTACTACTGTAAAAGTAGGGGAGCCTGTAGGATATCCTCCAAAAAATATCAAGCATTGTACTACTGATGCTAACCCTAGGGTTTTTGATATTGGAATCAATACTGATGTTGTTCTCGGTACGATTGACCCAGGACCGCCTGACAATTTGAATCCGTATGATTTTGAGATTGATTATTATGAAAATCTTACGGATGCGAATTTTGATGCCAATCCGATAAATACAGCGTTTTATGATCCTTCTGATACAGATGCGCCGGTGTTGTATACACTTCCTGCACCAGATATGACCAAGACGGTATATATTAAAATACGTGATATTATTTCCAACTGCTCTTACATTCTTCCTTTTGATTTGATCATAAGAGATTGTGATGCGCAGGAAATTGCACCTATGATTTTGTGCGACGTTAATAATGATTTTCAGGAAAATTTTAATTTAAATAATGAATTGCCTGCAATCAATGCTGCAATAGCAGCCGAAGCAGGTAACCCGCTTCCAGCTGACTTCTCGATAACTTTCCATGAGTCTGAAGCTGATGCTGATGATGTTACAACAGCTCTTACTCCTGCAGAAGTAGCATCATATCCTGGTACTACAGGAGATAGAGTATATGTTAGGGCAGAAAGTATTGCGGATCCTACATTCTATTATGTGTATTACTTTGATTTACGTCTGGTGCCTACGCCTATAGCTACTATATCCGGAAGTGCACAAATTTGTGAAAATTCAACAGCGACTATTACAATTACAGGAACAGCTGGAGCTACCGTTCAATATACTGACCATACAGGAGCTACAGTATCTGTTGTTTTAGTTGATGACGGAACAGGAACAAACACCGGAGTATATACTTTCACAACACCGGCTGTTATTCCGGCAAATTCACCATATACTTATACTTTAGTTGATGCTACCCTAACAACTGCTGGAGTTACTTGTACGCAACCATTAACAGGGTCGGCTACTGTAACTGTAGGAGGTTTGCCAACAGCTAATATTACTACGCCAAATACGCCAATCTGTGAAGGTTCTGCTCTTACAATCAATGTTCAGGGAACGCCTAACACGGTAGTGACCTACACGGACCCAGCGGGAGCATCACAGACAGTATCTCTTGACGGAACGGGCAATGGCAGCATAAGCCTACCTACAACCCTTACGCCGGGTACCTATACCTACACGCTTGTAAAGGTATCGACCACTAGCACTCCTCCGTGCGAGGACAACCTGACCTCTGCGGTAACCATCACGGTAAGGCCATACCCTACAGCAACTATCCACCAGGTAGACACTCAGGTATGTCTTGGCAGCCCTTCGAGGGTAAGAGTTACCGGAGAACCAGGAGCTACAGTTACTTATACATTAGACAGTACGGCTGACCAAGTCATATTAGACGCTACAGGCGAGGCTATTATCCTTGAGGTATTGCCTACTGCAGGAACGCATACATATACCCTTGTTGGTGTTAACTCAGCCGTTGCGCCATTCTGCGGACAGGCTGCGACTGGCAGCGTGAGCATCGAGGTTACGGATGCGCCAACTGCGACGATATCGACCCCGACCCCGGTAATCTGCGAAAACGGCACGGGTACGGTTACCGTCACCGGAACGCTCAACGCGCAAGTCACCTATAC